>DASZTR010000001.1:0-3438 GCA_035547955.1 Nitrososphaera sp.
ATCTGTCCTATCTGCCATAATTATTGTCATTGCTAGGGATATATATTGGCCGCCACAAATTTTCTTTTTTTACCGTGGTTTTTGAAATTGATACTATAGTGTATAGATATGAGAGAAAACTTTATGGCAACTAACAGTACAGAAGGTAATTTTTCTTAATCTTACTTAGCTCCTGCAATTGTACGTTGTTTTTCTTAAGTAGATTTCCGGCTAGACCCATACCGTGACTAATTAAAGAAATGAAGTGGAAGAAAAACGTACAATGCCATCAGAACGGGATAGAGACAGCAAGAGAGGCTTGGCCTCTGCAGACGAAGGGACAAAAGAAAGAGTAGCTCGTGCTGGCGGAGAGGCTCCACATGAGGAAAGAGGATTACAGGCCGCAGACGAGCAGACAAGGGAAAGGGTTGCAAGAGAAGGTGGCCAGGCTTCCCACGGTGGAAGAGACGGCGGCAGTGGCAGCTCCTCTTCTTCTGACAAACGCGGCTTTACATCTATGTCAGAGGAAGAGAAAAAGCGGATATCAAGCAAGGGCGGACAGCACTAGCTGGTTAGCATTGCGAAAAAGGGGTCTACTCCCTTTCCTCTCTTCTTTTTATATATTCTTACAAATATAGGCTTGCTGCACCGTTGGAGTTTCTCATGCCTGACTTTTGCATGCCGACAAGCAGCAAGTATTTGGCCAATTTTGCATTCAAAATAGATAAAGCAATTACACTAAACCTTTAACATCGCGTATGTATTGTGATGTGCATATTTCATCGATCTCCCTTAATGTCTACAAATGCCTGTAACCATATGAATAACCTACAGTCTATGCAGCGGCAGGCATCGGATGGAGACAGATATCGAATGACAAGCAGTATCCAAAATTAAGCAAAGTCCAGTCGACCTATGTAGAAGTAGAATTTTTCAAAAACGCGGACTTGCACGCCAGCTATCTCTGTTACAATTGCCTGTATTTTGTAAAGCCGCACCACTGCGTCAAAGCACAAGACAGCGGACCTGACGTACAGGGCAAGGAATACGGCATGATAGCTCCACTTGGCGTATACCAGCTCTGGAAGGAAAACACTACGGAGACTAGGTAAACAAGATGTCCGATTTTGTGTCAGACGTGAGTCATAAGCTCAAGGAGGTAACCGGCGCAGTCGACAACCTAGCCAAATTCCAGGAGAAAAGCAAGCGTGAAGTAACCTGCGTGGAAAACGACAAGTTCGCTGACTCGAACCTGTATGAAGGCTACTCTTGCTACGACTGAATTTATTGGATTGTAACAGGAGGGGGGAGGGTTTATGCTAGTTAGCGAAGAGGGTCTGGATTCCGAGGGCAAGGTCTCAAACATCATAGCCCCCCCACGGTTGCTGTCTCGCTTATCATCCAAACTACAAAATACTCCACGATTCCCGAACGCCCGGCCAAGGGCTCGCACAGGACGAAAAAAAGAACCGTGAAAAAATCACTACTTCTGATGTAGTCTAACATCAGCAGCAGCAGAATAGAATTTTCTTTAGCGCGACATTTTCCGAGAGTCTTTTAAGGGATCAATATGATGAATTGGTCGGAGCAAAAACCGCGCATATGTCGTCATCATCAGAAAGTGCTGACGTTCCAAGCTGCCCGCAATGTGGGATGGTATTTGATTCAGTTGAATCACTTCGACAACACCTTAGAAGTGAAGAAGAACAGGCGGTTCTACATAATGCGAATGGAGATACTGCGACCTGACATCGAATTACGATGCGAAATACGCGGGCATGTATGTGTGTATGTGTGTATGTATATTCGCGTGTTTATCACAGAAACCAAATCTGATAATATGATCTCCATTTAATGTACAATACGGGGCCGTCGCCTGATGCAGAATGAGTGTGTACTTGTTATACAACATTTGACCAATGTACGTTTGAGGTGCTTGTACAAAACCACTGATGAAATGATCAGGACGGCGATCATGAGCCAAAACTTAATTGAATTTAGTGATCATAACCATGACAGGATATCCGAGCCTCATGTTTACGGCACGCATAACGGGAGAAAGCAGCTCCTGACCTATCAGATAAGCGGCAAGAGCTCTTCTGGCAAAATCCCAGGATGGCGTCGTGTTAACGTCGTTGAAATAACTTCAATCAGGATTACTCCAAACTTTTCTAGTATGGCGGCCCTATCCCGCGACCGACGTTTACGGCAACGCAGTTTAGGGTTATTGCACTCCGCATCCCTCTTGCGGGGATGGACCCTTGCAAGAAATGGGAAAACGCCGGCCTACTTACCGCCTCTCCCCGACCAAGCAGAAAGATCAGGGCAAACAAGCTAAAGGGCGAAACCGCACCCATCGTGGTCATTGCCGCAAGTACGGCCGTAACGACGAATTTCACGCCCTGGCTGGCTATGAAGCGGCCGCGCCGGTCGACGATATCTGCAAGGGCGCCTGTAGGGAGCGCCAAGAGCACTATTGAAAGGCTATCTGCAGCCTTCTTAAAGGCCACAAAAAAGAAGGGTACGCCAGCGATGACAAGAGACAGTATTCACCCAACGTCTCCATGTAGCTCCCGCCGTTTGACGTCACGGTGGCAATCCAGACTGCCTGGAATACCTGATATGTTAATAGCGATAGTTCCGATGAGTTTCTTGGCTCATGGCTCATTCGCGCCCGCTATATCCGAGCTTGATCGTTTAATGAGTTATTTTCATCATCGTCGTCGCAGCAACAGGGAATTGTTGCAATTCCACGAAAAGACGGTCGACAACTAAAAAGGGCCCTAGTTAGTCTACTTTTCGCATACCCTTTCGTTTTTTCTGGTCCGTGTCTGCTGTCGCTGGGACTGCGGTCTTGCCTGCTGTCCTCCTCACTGGTTTTGCGTTCTCGTCCAGCTCTAGATCCTTGGCCTCTTCGGTTCCCATGCCCTGTTCATTCACGTCTTTGCTCATGGAAAGCTCTACTTGATAATATTTATCACATTATCTGCAATCGTGTAGTAGTAATGGTGGTGGCAGCAGTGGCGCCAAAGAAAGAGTCCTGTTAATCGATAGGAACCGGTCCTTCAAGAATTATGGCAAAAGTTCTCTTTTTCTCTCTGCAGGATCCTTCGAGTCTTGTTGTTGTATATGCACTTTCCTTTTTCCTTCTATTGTAATCCTGTTGCTATTGCCTCTCTTCTTCTTCTGCAATGGGCGACAGCTGAACCTCTCTGTCACGTTAAATATGGATATACCGCTGCCGCTTCGTCATTATACTTGTTTCCAGGTGTAGGGTTGTCAACCGAAGCAGAAGCCTTGGTCTTGGAGGCTGTCCCCTGCCTTTTTCCAATTTTTCTGTTTTACCGCCTTTGGATATTTTCTATTTAATAGGCTGCAAGACTATTACGGGTTATCCTTATTCTTATTCTATCATCGCCGTCCTGAGTTCCAGAAAAAATTTCCGTATCTTTGTGCATT
>DASZTR010000002.1:0-14655 GCA_035547955.1 Nitrososphaera sp.
AAGGCGGTAGTCACCGTGCCGATATACAAAAACGGCCAGATAGGCAAGTCGCCGGTGATAGGTGTCATGATAGCCACAATGGACACGGCGAAATTTGACGAGATCCTGTTAAACCGCAAGGGCCTTGGCGACACTGGCGAAGTGTACTTGGTAAACGCCAACAAGACTCTCATCTCAGAGTCGAGGTTCATTGAAAACGCCGCCTTCCGCACGCCTGTCGACACCCTGCCAGTCAACAAGTGCTTTGGCAACGGCACAGAGATTTTTGCAATTTATCCAGACTACAGGGGCATCCCCATCGTGGGTTCGTCATATTGTGCGCGCGATCTTGGCTTTGTGCTCCTTGCCGAGATTGACGAGGCGGAGATATTTCATCCTGTGACGCAGCTGCGCGACGCCATCCTGATCGCAGGAGTCATAATCACGGGTGTCGTAGTCACCATAGCCCT
The DNA here is from genome assembly GCA_035547955.1 of Nitrososphaera sp. Taxonomy (GTDB): domain Archaea; phylum Thermoproteota; class Nitrososphaeria; order Nitrososphaerales; family Nitrososphaeraceae; genus Nitrososphaera. The sequence continues at coordinate 450 of DASZTR010000002.1, forward strand.
GTACGTGTCAAAGACCATCTCAAGACCCATAACACAGCTCAAAGACGCCGCCGACAAGATCTCAAAGGGCGACTACTCCCACAGGGTGAGAATAGAGTCCGGCGACGAGGTCGGCAGGCTTGCCGAGCAGTTTGACATGATGCGAAAGAGCGTGCTTGAGACCAACAGGAACCTGAACCGGCTGGTGCGCGACAGGACAAAAGAGCTTACCGACATGACAAACGCGCTGGACGCGACTGCCATCGTGGCGGTGACGGACAAGGACGGCACGATAACAAAGGTCAACAGCCGGTTCGCCGAGATATCGAAATATTCAGAGCAGGAGCTGATAGGGCAGAACCACCGACTGCTAAAATCTGGACACCACCCGCCTGCGTTCTTTGACAACATGTGGAAGACCATATCCTCCGGCCAGATATGGGAGGGCGAGATAAAGAACAGGGCCAAGGACGGGAGCTTTTACTGGGTCAAGACCACCATCGTACCGTTCCTGGGCGACGATGGCAAGCCCAAGCAGTACATAGCTATACACAACGACATCACGAACCTGAAAAACACGGAGGAGCGCCTGAGCGAGGCGCTTGCGCGCGACAGGGCAAATGCTGAGATAATCAAGATGCAGGTAGAAGAGCTCAACGTCACAAACGAGGAGCTGCGGCGCAAGGACAAACTGAAGGACGAGTTCCTCAGCATGGCGTCGCACGAGCTAAAGACTCCGCTCACCCCCATCATAGGCTGGTGCGGGGCGCTCAAGTCAAACACAATACTTGGCAGAATTTCAGATGAACAGAGAGCCGCAGTCGATACCATTGAAAAGAACGCGGTCAAGCTTGAGAAGATGGTGAGCGACATGCTCGACGCGCAAAAGCTGGAGCTAAACGAGTTCAAGTTCAACATCGGAGAGGTAGACGTGGACCGCGTGGTAAAGAACGTCGAGCGCGACCTGGAATATGTCATGAAGGAAAACAACATCGAGTTTGTGGTAAACGTGCAGCAGAAGGGCCTTAAGCTTTGGTCCGATGAGGCGAGGATAGTGCAGGTGCTAAACGCGCTCCTATACAATTCTGTAGACTTTGTCCCCAAGTTCGGAGGCAGAGTGGAGCTCACGGCGGAAGCAAGGGATGATGGCGACACCATCGTCTTTGGAGTCAAGGACAACGGGCCGGGGATACCAAAGGACAAGCAGCGATTCCTCTTCAAAAAGTTCTACCAGGTGGACACTTCACTGAAGCGCAAGCACGGCGGGACGGGTCTTGGGCTTGCAATATCAAAGGGCATAGTCACCGGCCTTGGCGGCCAGATATGGGTAGACACGGAAGAGGGTAAGGGCTCTAGTTTTTATTTCAGTCTACCAAGAGAAACAAAAAATGAGAATCCTGATAATTGACGACAGCCACGACATAACGGACCTGCTCGTCAAGGTTCTCACCACCGTCGGGCACGATGTTGCATCTGCAGACAACGGCAGAGAGGGGCTTGCCATGATAACAGACGATGGCAGAAGTGGCAAGTTCGACCTTGTCTTTCTGGACATTGCTATGCCGGACTTTTCCGGCCTTGAAGTCATTGACAGTCTAGTGCAATCTGGCAAAATAAGGGACAGCCCCATAGTCCTGTTCACCGCCTCTTCCATCACGGATGCTGAGGTGGCTGAGCTTGTGAAAAAGGGAGTGCACTCGTGCCTGAGAAAGCCGGTAAGAATAGAGAACCTGTTTGAAAAAGTAGAAGAGATTGGCAAGTTGCGGGCATCTTCACCTTCCTCATCATCATCTTCTTCTTCCTCCTCTTCCTCTGCCGCCAATGGCTAGATTTCTGGGGAGCGTGTGTTTTGATTGTCCGCCGACGACAACGAGCATTACAGAAGAAGAACCCATATCGCTGCTGAAGCTGGCGCAGAGCACGACACAAGGGAAAAGCAGCAGATAGACCTCCTGCTGCAGTTCTTTTCGTCTACAAGGAACTATTGCGTGGGCATGGTCGACATGGTAGGTTCCACCGCAGCCACGATGAAAATGGCGCCGGAAAAGGTCAGCCGCTTTTACAGCATTTTTTTAAACGGCCTTGCAGAGGTCGTCTCTCGCAACGGCGCAGTAGTAGTCAAGAACATCGGCGACAGCCTGCTGTACTACTTTCCTGCGACAGAGTCCGGCGACGCCTTATCGTTTAAGCAAGTGTTGAGGTGTTGCTTTGCCATGATCGAAAAGGGGCCGCAGCTTAATGCGCTCTTGGCAAGGGAGGGGCTGCCTGAAATAAAATACAGGATCAGCTGCGAATACGGCGCGGTGGTTGTGGCAAGGATGTCTACGTCGTCCGTAAACGACATCTTTGGCTCGCCGGTCAACATGTGCTCCAAGATGAACCCGTATGCACCGCCAGGCGGGGTCGTGATAGGTCAGGGGCTCTATGAAATGACAAAGGGGTTTTCAGGTTACGCGTTTTCAGAGGTAAAGGACGCGCCCGTGTTTTCAGAATCGGGCTATAGCCTGTACATTGTATCATTGTCAACAACGACAATAGAAGGATCTCCTGAAAAATAAGAACAGAGTTTTCCACAGGGCTTATTTGTATATATATAAGCAAGTGCACGCGTCATATTCTTTTGCTGCAGAGTCAGTTGTGCGATATCACTATCGCGGTCTTGCAGAACGGGCACCGCGTCATGTCAGGGTCGACAAGCTCGCCCTTTTTGTCATACAGCTCGACAGAGCCATCCGGCGTGACTCGGATCATGTTCTTCTCCTTGGCCCCGGCCATCTTCATGCAGCACCACGTAAAGGTATAGCGCACTGATTCTGGCTTTTTCGTTATTGCTACGTGCAAGATCAAAGCAAGCTTTATGGTTTTTGCTTATTATCTTTACTATTCTTGTTGCTTCCGCCAGGCAGAAAAAACTGTTTTTACAGATGCTTGAGAAACATGTATGCATAGACATATGGAATCGGCTGCAAGCGTGCAGAGGGTAATTGCAGAGGAGCGCGTCGTTGCAAAAGAAGTTCCGCCCGGCAGGAGGCAGGAGATCCTTGAGTACCTGCAATTGTTTGGCTACAAGCCTGACTGGACCATAATCCAGGTACACATTACGGGCTTTTTTAACAGGAAAGGATCCACTGCCGCAGCGGCTCCAAGAGAAGCCGCAAAGAGGGAGGCGGCGGCAAAAAGGTACGGCGGGACAACGTTTGTAGTGGTCGGAAGGACGCACGACCCGGCGATAATGGGGCAGGTGACAAAACCCAGAAAGAACACCAGAGACGCCAGCCCCGGATACGTAGGTTATTTGTGGCAGAGGCGCGACCCGCAGCTTCGGCCGCCCCACCAGGTGATACCGCTCGACTTTACGCCCCTGCATGTATCCTACCCGAAGGACTGGAAGGCCGTGTTTGCGACGAAAGGATTCTTGCTTGCGATGCACGTTCCAAGCTCGTTTACAAAGGAGAAGAGCGGCCTGACAAGGGCGCTCTACCGCCTAGGTAAGGACGCCGACGTAAAGGAACCGTGGGCGTTTCTAAAAGAGCTGAAAAATTTCGGGTACAAGCCGCAGCAAGGAGAATAAAAAAACAAATAGCAGGAAAAAACCGGGCTTCCGCTAGTTTGGCTTTGGGCAGCCTTCCATAGGCCATATGAACACGTCTTTTCCGGGAAGCTGCCACAACTCGTTAGAGTAAAGCGACGTGTCGTCAATGTGGCAGCGCTCGCACATGTTCACCATCAGGCCGTTATTGTTGTCATTGCCGGCAGCATCAGCAGACTTCTTCTTGCCTATCAGCTCCAAGAACTCCTTGGCGTATTCCACCGCCTTGGCGTCCATGTCCTTTGAGACCTGACCGGCGGTTGACTTGTCCGTCGGGATAAAGACGTCGAAATGGAGCTTGCCGCCCTCTGCATACGTGTTGTAGACTACGACCTTTTTGCGTCCGCCGTGATAGGGTTCAAGTTGCATGTTTGTGTATTCAGGAATTGAGAAGAAAGGACTTTTATTTTTTTTGGCCGCCGGACGGTGTTCTCATGGATTCTGTCAGGGATTCGTCAGATAGGGGAGACGAAATGAGATTAGACCCGGCGGTTATTTGGCAGCGCAGATATACATATACATACTCATACACACACACTCACCCTTTTTCCTTTTTCTTTTTATTTCGGGAATGTGTATGCTGTGCACAGTTGGAATGTGGAATATGCGGCAAAGGCGAAGATATGTCGTTTCTGTGCCGCTACTGCAAGGGATATTTCTGCGCGGACCATAGGCTGCCCCCGAGCCACAACTGCCTGTTCATAAATGACTTTATGCGCCAGCCAAAAAGAGACAGGGAGTTTGTGGAGTACGTGAGTGGCATGAGTGGAGGGACGGGTGAGCGTGTCGCAAACATCATGAAAAACACCGTCATGCTCAGGTTCTCAAAGACAGAGATATTGCACCTCGCCATCGGCATGACGCTCGTAGCAGCAGTAGGCATGTCGATCTTTGGCTTTCACTTCCAGCCGGCATACATTGCAATGTTTGTAAGCGCGTTCTTGCTGCACGAACTTGCGCACAAATTCCTTGCCCAGTTTTACAAGGCGTGGGCGGAATTTCGAGTCATATTCGTTAGCGCGATTTTCACCGCGGTGTCAGCGCTACCGTTCTTTCCTTTCAAGTTCATAGCGCCTGGAGCCGTGTTCATAAGCGGGTCGATAAGCGAGCGCAGGAACGGCAAGATATCACTGGTAGGTCCGCTTACCAACATAGCGCTTGGGACAGGCATGCTGTTTGCCTTATGGCTTCTGCTGACAATGCCAGGGTCACCTCATCAACAACAGCTGCAGCTGCTGATAATAGGCGCAAGGTTCAACGCATGGATTGCAATCTTTAACCTCATACCGTTCATGGGCCTTGACGGACAAAAGATATTTGCGTGGAACAAGATAGTTTGGGTGCTTGCGCTTGCAGCGTCGGCGCTCCTTTACATTGCAGTCGGAATGGTATCGGGCAGGGGCCTGGGGTTCCTTTAACCACCGCAACATCGCCGCGCTCTTCTTTTTTTCTTGTCAATAATTCATATGCGTAGCTATCGTGGCAAAACAAAAAACAAAGGCACATCGGTGCGCACATAAATATATACATCATGTGCTGATGGCAGACGCACAGTATTGCGCGTCGATTGTGTTGTACATGCGCGTGCATTCAAGCACACATACACAGAGAGATAAACACACGTCAAGGGCTCAATCCTTTTTAATCGTGCGTCCTCTTGTATAGGGCATATATGACCATCATCAGGGGCCACAAGATCAACCCTGCCTTGGTAGTAATTGACGTGCAGAACGGTTTTGCGAGCAAGGGCGGCTCGTACGACCTCCTTGGCATGGAGACTGCGCACTACCAGCAGGTCATCCCAAGGATAGCAAGGCTCATCTCCGTGTGCAGGAGCGCCGGTGTGCCGGTCTTTTACACGCAGGCAGTCAGGGAAAAATCCGGGATAGACCTGCTAACAAAATCGCACAAGATCCTGCCAAAGGCAAGGGAGGAGAGAATACGCAAGAGGCCTATATGCGTCAGAGACACGTGGGACGCAGAGATAGTAGACGAGATAAAACCGGCACCGGAGGACCACATTGTAGTGAAAAGGAGGGATTCTGCCTTTCACGATACCGAGATAGGCGTGTGGCTCAAGAGCCTCGAAGTAGACACGCTCTTGTTCTGCGGCATAGACACATCCATCTGCGTCGAGACTTCGCTCCGGGACGCGTTCAACAACGGCTATGACGTGGTGCTCGTGTCAGATGCCACCGCGTCAGGCAACCGCAAGCATTTCGAGTCGACGTTGGAGATCGTAAAGGACTATTATGGCTTTGTCATGGACATTGACGAGTTAGAACGCTCACTCCTTCTCCCCTCGTCATCGCCGTCGTCACCAAAAAAGCAGGTGCTGCAGCAGCAACACCAGAATAACAGTAGAGATCAAAAGAGCGAAAAATAGTTTTATCTGAAAGGAAAAGGAGCTTTTTTATGTGAATGGAAAAAAGGTGGCACCTTGCTTGCTTTTTGGGCGGCAACTGCCACGTGTTTGTTGGTCGTGATATTTTTTTCCTTATTGTGCGATTTCTGCCGTGGTCCTTATTGTGCGATTTCTGCCGTGGCGAACCTATTTCCTACGTTGGTGATCTTGACCTTGACCTTCTGGCCCACCTGGCCGCCCGTAACAAAGATCACGAATCCCTGTACTCTGGCAATGCCGTCGCCCTTTCTGCTCGTCTCAGTTATCTGCACTTCGTATTCTTTACCTGTTTCCACAGGCTTTGGACCGTAGCTGCCACCGAAGCCGCCACTTCCACGTCTCTGATATGACATTCGTTAGCGTAACGTTGGCACGATTGTAATATAAAGGTGTGGCTATTTACGGCATGAGGCTCATTTTTATGAGCTTTGCCCACTGCCGGTTAGAGAAAACGTGCGGGCTATGGCCTTTCATGTTCACCTTTTCAGAGACGCGCTTTGTCAGAAAGAGCGAGAATGCGGCCACTGACCTCCACAAGGGGCTCTTGTAGTCTCCGAGGTACGAATCGAGTGCCCATTTTATCACCCAGTAAAAGCGTGGATAGTTCTCAAGGGCGTGCCGGAGCAGTAGCTCACGAGAGCTCTGCATGATGTAATAGGCATGTTCGTACAGCTCGTCGTGAGAGGCGTATTCTCTGCATGCCACCTTTACCCTCCTGTGCAGCATGGCATCAAGGATAGAGTCAAGGTTGTTTTCAGCCTCTATGGTGTTAATGCACTTGCCAAGCGTGGTTAAAACATGCGAATCGCTTCCAGCCACCTCGGGCATAGAGTTGTCATGGGCAAACTTGCTTGCAACAATGTTTGAAAATCGGTCCACGTTGTTGCTGTTAAACGACTCAATCATGTCGCACATCGACGCCTTTTCGCGGATGCCGTTAGAGACTGCAAACGGATGGGCTGCGCATGACACTGCGCCCTGCCGCTTTATCTCGTCGAGCGTCTCATCAAGCGTCATGCCGGGCTGGATTGTCCTATGTATGCCATAGGCCAATACGTGGCCGCCCGTGTCTATCGTCACCTCCTCTGCAGGATAGATTGTGATCTTTTGGAGGTTTTCATGGTGTGACTGGTATTCTTGAATCTGGTGGTAGCCGTCAAGCGTGTTGTGGTTTGTCACAAACAACACGTCTATCTCCCTTGCGAGTGCAGCTTGCAACTGCGCTGCCATCTCGACCCCGCAGTCAAACGGTACACGGGCAGACCCATTTTGGTGGTTCGAGAAGGTGTTGTGGCAGTGGAGCTCTGCGTTTAGCACCCTAGTCAAAGTAGTGTTTCATCACGCTCTTGACGTTAATAACGGCATATTGCCACATAAATATCATCAACACTATTGCCGCAAGCAATCTGGTCATCATATGTTGATCTTGGTGGATCGAGGCCAATCTGGCTTTTTGCCGAAAGAGGATAACGCAGAAAAGCAAAAGAGGAGATGCACAGATAAGGAGAGAGATAGCTTTTCTTACGCATCACGAAGCACAGATATGCCAATATACCAGATGACCGCTACTAAATGGAAAACTCTTGGAGGCAGCGGATTGCCGTTTTACGAAACGGCAGAGGCGCGCACGCACGTATGTACATACACATAGCTGTCTGATCTGCAGTGCAGATTTTTGATACTATTGTCGCATATGGATCGCGTTCCAACAAAGAAAAGGTCAGGGCGTTTTTTGGCTTAGTTTATAGCGCCTGACTATTTCCTTGTCGATCTCTTCGTGTTTTATCTCTTCGCCTCTCCTGCCCGGCGTCCTCATTCCCTGTTGGTTTACCTTCTTCCTTTCGTCTTCCAGCTCACTCTGTTTTTTCTTCCGGAGTTCTTGGGCATAGTTTTCTCGAAATAGCTGCTCTGCTTCAGGATCTATTGTTGCCATGTGTGTGTTCTATCACTACCCACCGCTATGATTGCAGTCAAGGACTCATTAGCCTTTCGATTTCTTCCATGGGATAATTTGATAAGCGGGTTCTGCGGCAATCAATGCTGTGGCCAAGCTTATTGTCGAGTCGTACAGGAATTCGACCGTAAACGCGATACTTGAAGACATTGGCAAAAAGTACAAGATAGACACAAAGGCTGATTGCCTGCAGATAGACAGCCCCGTCGAAGAGATCAAGTTCAAGTACAGGACGTACGGCGAGTGTATCAAGATGCTCTACAAAAAAGCAGAGGGGTTATGATCTCTATGTCCGGACTTTCATGAGAGTGATGTGGCCAATGGTGCATTCACGGCTCCCTTCAAGATGGGAACGCCGGAGGTCTTTTGCCTGTTCCTCAGGAAGCTTTTCAGTCGATATATAGCCGCACTTTTTGCAGACTACGATGTAGCTCCATCTTACCATGTTAATTCCTCTCTCTATCCTTCACTTTTTATATCCATAGGTGCAAACGCCGAGTTGCCGCTGCTTTTCCGTGCTGCATTTGATTCTGTCATTTGGGGCACAGAGTACGTTATCCCGTGGTCTATTTTCAAGTGGCTCAGAAACGCCATGCTGTTGTTTACCGTGTCTTTGACGATGAGTGCGCGGCCGCAAATGCCGCATTTTATGATATGTTCGTCGTAAGCAACTGCTGCCAAGATATTGCCTTAGGATAGGCGGAGCCGCCTAATAAGGCGTGTACACGCTATTACCATTGTTGATGTTGTTGTCGCCATCCTCGCCGGCAAGTCAAAAAATCCTACCAGCATATACACACGTATTTGCTCAAGGAATTTTACCGTACATGCGTGCAGACGCTTTTTTACTCTGACAAGAACTATATCCGTCACAGCATAGTGAAAGAAAGAAAGAGAGAGAGAAAGAGAGAGATATTGTGTGCAATTTCAAAGCAGAGAGGGAAAAAGTGGGCGAGGCGTGATTTGAACACGCGACCACCTCGATGTCAACGAGGTATCATACCGAGCTAGACCACCCGCCCGCACGCCAACTACTTTTCCGCCCAAATATATTGTTACACATTCTTTTTGCAGTTGTTGCAGCCTGCAGGAAAGGTTAAGAATCCCGACACGTGCTGTTAAACGAAATTTGGATAGCGAAACTTTCCGGGTGCTCCAGGGTGACGCTAGGGAAATTGCAAAAAAAGGCTTGGAGCCCGGGACGTTCCGCGCGATAATAACGTCTCCGCCATACTTTGGCCACAGGCACTACGGTTCAGACACTGGCGAGATAGGGCAAGAGCGCGATGTAGAAGAGTACCTCGACGCCCTTGAAGGCGTTTTTGTCGCGTGCAAGAGGCTGCTTGCAGAGGATGGGAGCCTCTGGATAGTGATAGGTGATACGCGCAGGCGCAAGGAAAAGCTCCGCGTTCCTCACAGGTTGGCAGAAAGGCTCGTAGGGGCGGGGTACAGGTTCCGAGAGGACATCATCTGGTACAAAAAGAACAACATAAGCTCCAGCTCGCGTGACAACTTTTCACAGGCCTACGAATACGTCCTGTTCTTTTCAAAGAACGCGCACTCTTATGCCGACCTCGATGCGGTGAGGGTGCAGGGCAATGAAGCAGCAGAGGGCAGGAACAGAGTCCCTCCAAGAGAGTTGCTGCAGTTTACGCCTGAAAACCCGCCGGACCGAAAAGAGATAGAACGCATCGCTGGCATAATCCACAGCGCGACGGCAGGGACGCCGATTTCAGAACTGCCGAGCACCTCAGAGATAGCGCGCGCCTACGGCTATGACCCTGAAAAGTTCTGTCCGACGTGCTACCGCAAGTTCAAGAGGCACGCGACCCGGCGAAGGATAGGCGACCACAAGCACTACCCGATATTTGCGGTGTGCAACCCAAACGGCAAGAACCCCTCAAACGTGTGGGAGATAGCGACGAGGGCGCACTATGGGAACGAGCACTTTGCAATATTCCCGGAGGAGCTCGTCCAAAAAATAATCCTCTTTGCCACCAAAAAAGGCGACCATGTACTCGACCCGTTCTGTGGCAGGGGTACCACAGGGATTGCTGCAGTGGCGCTTGGACGCAGTTTTACCGGCATTGATCTATACTGGGAAAACGTCGACAGGGCTACCCGGAACATTTTGCGGGCGCAGGAGCAAATCTAATAACTGTCGGTGTTGCGCCAAAGCACTGGCGCATAAACACTTGTCGGCAGCAGATGGTGATAATAATAATGATGACGATGACAATTATTCGCTTTCCGGCCCTGAAAAGGAGGGCCTATACAAAGCGATATTTTCAAGGAGGGACGTCAGGTCGCATTTTGTGCAAGAGAAGGACATCCCCGACGACGCGCTCTTGCGCATATTGAACGCCGCGCACCACGCCCCGTCCGTGGGTTTTTCGCAGCCGTGGAACTTTATCCTGATAAAGGACGCAAAGACGCGCAGGGAGGTAAAAGAGTCGTTTGAGCGCGAACGTGAGCGATCGATAAAGATGCTCGAAAACGACAAGGACAGGCAAGAGAGGTATATCAGGTTAAAGCTTGAGGGCATAATGGAGTCTGCCCTCAACGTCTGTGTCACTTACGACCCGACGCGCTTTGGGCCGTTCGTGCTCGGCAGGACTTCAATCGAGGACACGGGCGTGTACAGCGTCTGCTGCGCCATCCAGAACTTGTGGCTTGCGGCAAGGGCGGAAGGGGTCGGCGTCGGGTGGGTCAGCATACTCTCAAACGAAGACCTTGAGCGCATACTCGGGATACCCGGACACGTCAAACCGGTAGCCTACCTGTGTCTCGGCTACGTGCAAGAGTTTGCGCCAAAGCCGGACTTAGAGCGAGCTGGCTGGCTCCCAAGGATGGATCTTGCAAAAGTGGTGTGCTATGAAAAGTGGGACGCTCATGAATCAGAAAGGTGGTCAGGCCTCCGAGACGCCGTAGACGGGCTTGCTCGAAATAATATATAGATGGACAGGCGCGATTGAAAATATACCGGCAGGAACAGGCATATTGGGTTCAAGACCTAGAGATAGCGAAGATGTTTCTCGCAGCGGCCGTAATCGTCGTAGTCATACGCACGGCATGCGTAGTAATAGCAACAACATCACGCTACCGCCGCTGCCTTTTAGCCTCCACTACCACGACATCGCGCGCTGGCTCTTTGTCCTGCTCCTCTTCTCTGGCCTGCTTTCGACAGGCTGGTTTGGCATCCCGCTCATCCCCAAGTACTTTATCGGGACTGCCGACGTCGTTTCGGGCATTTTTGCGCTGTTTAGCGCGCTTGGAACCATATGGGGCATCATGGCGTACAGAGAGTTCACAAAGTCGTCAGGCGCAGTCATTGATGCAAGGCTTGCCGCGCGCCGGCTCGACCCGTCAATAGGCGACTATGAGTACAAGTCGTACAATCCCCTGACGAGAGAGTACGACGACGGCTTTGTGCCGTCTGGCCCGGTGGACTTTTGGGACAAAGAGACCACGGTCCCGGCTTGGATGGACAAGGGCAAGTACTGGAACATATTGCTGTTGCTGCAGAACCCCGGCAGGGAGGTGCGGCTGCAGGTAGTGCGCGACAGGGATCTCCCGTTTGGGAGCGGGATGAGGAACGTGGCAACCACGTCAAAGGACCGTAGCGACGAAGGCAGGATCATGAACCGCTACATCGTCAAAATACCCCAGTGGCTTGTCATGAACACCGAGCGGGGGCGCTTTTCCGGGCACGAAGCAGAGGGCGCAGACCTGAGCTCGCTCATTGCCGACGTCAACAGGAAGATAGTGGCTGCCACAAACGAAGTGGCAGGGTGGGAGCGCCTGCGCGTGCGCTACCCGTGGCGCTTCATGACGTTTGCGATATACTTGAACAAGAGCCTGCCGCTGCGGATCGTCTACAGGCAGGTCATACGCAACTTTCCTGGCGCAAAGGAGCGCAAGATCTACGAGACAAACGCCAACCTAGCAAACGTGGGCGACGACGAGCTGGTCGCGTCTATAATAGAACTGGCGCAAAAGAAAAAGATCCCGCCGGCAAGGAGGGCGCAGATCCAAACCCTCATACGCTTTTTGAAAAACGCCTACACCAAGCAAGGCCTTGGCGAGGGCGCAAGCGAGTACCACAATTTTCACCATTCGCTTGAAGTGGCTTATGTCGCCATACAGATGCTCCCCGAGTATTTCAGGGGATACGAATTTGGCCCAAAAGACTATGAGCTTTTGCTGGTGGCCGGCCTTTTGCATGACTACGATCCGGCGCAGGAACTCGGCTCGAGCCCAGGCAAGCCCAAGGGCCCAAGCGCAGCGAGGACTGTCCAGGAAGTTCAAAAAACCAGGATCCACGACGCGTACTTTACCATGACAAACTCGGAGTTTGAGGACTATTTCCGGAAGTACGGGCCGGCATCGTCCTTGCTCCAGCCGCCGGAGGATTATGCCACGACACACCAGGAGAGAGTAAAGTCCGACTGGACACCTACCGAGAGCCTCATAATCGAGACGCTGATCTGGAGGACCGACTTTCCGTTCTTCAAACAAAAGCTCGCACAGGAAAAGTATTTCGCCCTACTGTCGCAGCTTAAGGACAACGGCAAGGTGGACCTGCTTGCAGAGGTGCTCTGGCTTGCAGACTTGTCCGTGACGTACATGGTTTCGGACCCCGTCAGGGCGTGGGACAGGGTGAACAACCTCTACGACGAGCTGTTCCTGCCAAAGCTGGAGGCGGTGTCTAGGACGGACGCGTTCTTTGCGGACTTTGCAGACCTGCCGCTCTACAAAGAGCTACTAGCCCAGCGCGGGTTCCCTGACGTCTTCCGCCGGCGGTGGAACCTGATATACCAGTTCTTCCACGAGGGCAACCCATCCACTCCCCTCAACCGCACAATTGAGATGGCGCGCAAGATCTACTTCAAGGTAAACCTAGAGCTTGGGATGAGGCAGGGGGAGATGCTGCAGGAGATAGCGTCGGACAACTGGTCAGAGTATTTCATCGGCATCGGAAAAGACCAGGGAGAAGTCCTAAAGGCCAAGTCGAGGCTTGCGGAGCTTGACCCGCAGAACGCGTCGGCGTTCTGGGGCGACGTGCAAAAGCTCCTGCCGACCATCCCGGACGGCGCCATCGACAACTTTTTGATGGTCATGCCTGCCCGCGTCGAGCCGCTTGCCACGCCGGAGGAAAAGGCCAAAATGGAGGCGATGCTTGCGGTGCTTGCCAGAAAGCTCGCCAAGGGCGGGGCCGTCAAGATCCTAACAGATATTGACGCAAGCAGCCCGCACCTTTTGGAGCTGGTGGCGGCAGCTGACAGGGCGGGACTTGTCCCTTCAGAAGGCGGCGGAGGAGGCGGCAAGCAGTATTTCCCGGCGGGCTGGACCGACCCGGACTTTATAGAGAAACCACACATAGTAACGCTTGTGCCAAGGCCGGTAGCAGCAGAGACGAAGGCTTAAAATTAACGCGACCGTGGTTGAACACTCAAGCGGAGAAGGGCTCGTAGCTCAGCATGGACAGAGCGAACGCCTCCTAAGCGTTAGGTCGTGGGTTCGAATCCCACCGGGCCCGCTTACATTTCTAGATCTGCTTTGAGCGTGGCGACTTGCAGCCAGGTGCCGCTCATGATCATCCGGACAGGAGTTAGAGCAGATGCATATATCTTTGATGTCCTTTCAAAAACTCGTCAGTTTGTAGCTTCTGTCAAGGTAAGCATATTCACAGATTAGTCGGTTTGGGTTTTTCATGCAGAGCGTATTATTTCAATTATTCAAGGATACCTCATTTCGTCCTCTTGTCTTTTTATGTAACCGTTCTTTTCCAAGTAGTCGATCCTATGTCGAATTGTCTTTTCCGAGATAGCAGCTCCTTGAAGGAGGTGGATATTTTCCCTCAGGGTATTTTTGCCCCTTCTAATCATAGCGTAAATTTTCCATCAAGCACCAATCTGATCAACTTTTGGTAAAATGGCGGCTCAACTTCAAGTTTCCATACAGGATATAATCAGAGGCATTGCATCTGTCTTGCATATGTACGGATCATGTTTTTCCTCAAACCGATTACCCTCCTGCACACACGTACCCTTTTCATCATTTATGATGCAGTAGAGTTTATCGGATCTTGATCGGATATACTTTGAATCCTAAAAACCGAGACAGGAGCTATCGAAGCGCCCAATGACTTTTGCCTCATTGTCTGGGAATTCACATTCTATGTTGTTTGGAATCCAGGCGCGCTTGCCTGCTTGTTTTCATATAGATCTTCAAACGCTTTTGGCATCCCATCCCTGCATACGTCCTGCGGATAATGCTG
>DASZTR010000003.1:0-16729 GCA_035547955.1 Nitrososphaera sp.
GATATTTCGGTATAACCACGGCTACGGCAAAGCCGGTGCCCTGACCAGAGTTTCTGTAACGATGCTGGCTGTCTTGGTGCTAGTCGTCAATGCCGTGGTGTCTGTTCCTATTCGGGCAAATGCGGCCACTGCACTGGACACATGCAATTGCGTGATCTTCCGGCTTGACGATGTCCAGGATGGCTGGCTCAATACGGTCCAGACCGCGATCATGGACGATTTCATCGCCAAAAATGAGAAGCTAAGCGTCGGGGCGGTAATGGACTTTATCGGAACTGATCCAACAGTGGTGGACAAGGTGGGACAGGGCATTGGCTCCGGCTTGTTCGAGCTTGTTAGCCACGGGTGGGACCATGTTGACTATACGACCCTAACCGAGCAAAACCAAGAAGCTACGCTGAAACTGGCCAATGACAAGATGCCAACACTGTGGGGAGTATCTACACAAATCTTTATCCCGCCATACAATGTTTACAACGACAATACTCTTATCGCGCTCAAGAATCTTGGCATGAAGGTCATTAGCGCCGAGTTTGACCAAGAGCTTGCGAGCATATACAACCCAGACGAGCCGGACAGCCCAGACAACAAGGTATACAAGGCGATAAAAGGCTCGGACATCACAGACCCCCAAGGCATCTACCACCTCCCACAGGTAATTGGCTTTTACACCTATGACACCGACATACCGACAAAGACTCCGATAAGCTCTATAGTCACGAGCGTTGATAACACGATTTCTTCCTATGGATATGCCGTAGTGACCCTTCATCCTCAGGATCTTGCTGTCAAGGACGCAACCCAAAATCCGATAAACCAGATCTCTGACAGCGAACTGGCCGACCTGAATACGCTCATCGATGACATTCACGCGAAAGGGTATGCAATAAAGAGTTACTCTGACGCTGTAGGACTTACTCTACCAACAGTTTCAGATAACACGCCACCAGTGATAACGCCTCCTCCCGACAAACAAGTAGTCTCACCGGATTCTCTCACTAAAGTCGATATTAGCATTCCTGGCCCCTCGGTGTCAGACAATGTCAGTCCGGCTTCAAAAATAATTGTCACCAATGATGCTCCTCCAGCTGGGTTTCCTGCTGGAACCACCATAGTAAAGTGGACTGCCGTAGATGAAGCCAAAAATCAAGCAAGTGCCTACCAGTACGTCACTGTCCGCCCGACCGCGGGAACGTTCAAACCTGTAGTTACTGTAAACACGCCCAACGACGGCGACAAGATAGATGGTCCACTCAGTGGAGTTAACGTGTTGGTACAGGGAACTACCTCTGAGCCGAACACCGGTGTAAAAATAGTCCAGGTAAAGCCAAACGACCAGACTGCTTATGCTACAGCAACGCCAAAGACAACCGGCACCCCTGGCGACTGGTCGACATGGTCCTACGTGCTTCATCTAACGTCTTCGGGCAACTATACGCTCACTTCAAGAGCAGACAGCCTCTGGGGGAACTCGACATGGCATTCAACTCCTATCACAGTAACTCTCAATGGTGCCGACACGACTCCTCCACAGCTAATTCCGCCTCCCAAATATACAAAGCTGGCAACCGGCGTAAAGACGCCTGTTTCGCAGTCAGAGCTGGGCGATTATATCGTGTCTGACAATTCGGATCCTGTCGACAAAATAAAGGTAACCAGTGACATTAGTGGAGCGACAGAATCCGACGGTGGCCTCACTGTAGGGACCCATACCGTCACATGGACTGCAGAAGATACTGCACACAACAAGGTGACGAAGACGCAAGATGTTATCATAACTGATTCGCAAGCGCCCACGGTTCCACAACCGCAATCGCCGGATGACAATTCCAACAATGACAATGGCATCGTGGCGTTCAACTGGGCAGCCTCTACCGATATAGCTTCCCCGACAGTAACCTATGACCTATGGGTCGCAAACAACCAAAACTTTGAGATTCCTCTTGTCATAACACAAACCGGGCTTAATGCCACCACATACACCAATTCGGCACCGCTGCCAGATGGAACGTACTACTGGAAGGTAAGGTCATCCGATCCGTCCAAGAACAACAGCCCCTTTAGTGATGTCCACACGTTCACAGTCAAGACCAACGGCATCACGGTTACTCCCTCGCTCAGGAGTGGCACGTACGGACCTCCATTGACAATCACACTGACTGCTTCACCAGCAACCGCGGTGATCCACTACACCCTAGATGGTACCGACCCTACCACGTCCAGCCCGACCTATTCAGCACCGATACCGATAACTCCTGTCGCTCCTAGCAACACCGTGATCCTGAAATACTTTGCATATGATGCCACCACCGGCACCTTTAGCCAGATCGTCCCTCAAACCTATATCATCGACACCACAGCCCCGACTGTAACAGCTACACCCGGCACAGGTTCGTACAAAACTCCACCGTCTGTTGCACTGACAGCTTCACCAGCAACCGCGGTGATCCACTACACCCTAGATGGTACCGACCCTACCACGTCCAGCCCGACCTATTCCGGGTCAATACAAATACCTGAAACTCCCACGTCTACTACTCTAAAGTTTCTTGCAGTAGAGGGAGACAAGGTCGGCAGCGTAAAGACAGAAATCTACTCTATTGACACTACAGCCCCGACTGTAACAGCTACACCCGGCACAGGTTCGTACTCTTCTGCACAGTCCGTCACTTTGACAGCAAGCGAAAATTCCGCCACCATCTACTACACCCTAGATGGTACCGACCCTACCACGTCCAGCCCGACCTATTCAGCACCGATATCCATACCCAATACAACCTCGCTCAAGTTCAGGGCAATAGATGCAGCCGGCAACCTAGGCGATATTGCCACCCAGACCTACACCATCAATATTGTTAGTAGTGGAGGGGGCGGTGGCGGCGGCAGTGGAGGCGGCGGCTTTGTAGGTGGTGGAGGAGGTGGAGGAGGGGGCGGTGGTGGCAGCTCTGGCGGCAGCGTTACTTCTGGCGGCCAGGTCTTCACCTACCCTGACTCGCACTTTGTGACGCATCCGCTAGACAGGATCCAGTTCGTCAACATTGGCACCTTTGACATGCAAAACGTCCAGCTCATTACTGCCAAGACGGGACAGCAGGTGAGCATATCAGCCACGTTCAAGAACTATCAGGAAAACCCACAGAACTACGTCTACATAACCCAGGTTGTAAAAGACGGCATCACCTACCGCATCGACTGGCAGACGGGCGCGGTAGACACTGGACAGACAGACACGGTAGCTAGGTCGTGGATGCCTAACGGGCCTGGCGACTATACAATCAACGTCTTTGTGTGGGACAAGCTAGGTGGGTCTCCTATTGCGCTGTCTGAAATGGGCACGTTCCATCTTGCTGTCGCAGAAGCACCGGCGGGATCGCAAATACAGGAGGTGGCTGGCAAGCAATAGAGGATGGTGAGCACAAAAAAAGCCTCTGACAAAATAGCTGCCTAAATCCCTAGGTGCGTCAGAGAGATAAATAGATCCGCGGCCGGCACTTCTAACAAAAAAGATGGCCGCCGCGGATCAAAAGTAAGATAATTAGATCCTACTACTGCTCTATTCTTTCTTGCTGTCCTTGTAGCGTTCCATCGCTTCGCTTATCTTTTTCTTGGCCGATTCCTTATTTTCCCAGCCCTTGACCTTGACGTACTTGCCCTTTTCAAGCTCTTTGTAGTGCTCAAAAAAGTGCTTTATCTGGTCCTGCACGTGCTGAGGCACGTCTTGGATGTCATTGACCTCTGAAAAAGACGGGTCTACCTTGGCTACAGGTACTGCCACTACTTTGGCGTCCTCTCCCTCCTCGTCGGCAGTTATGAGCACGCCGACCGGGTTTGCACGGATGACAGACGACGGCACCACGGGGTCATTTCCAAGTACGAGCACATCGACTGGGTCGCCGTCCTTCTCTTCTGTCTGCGGCACAAAGCCATAGTTGCATGGGTAAAACATCGCGGTGAACAGCTTGCGGTCGACAAAGAGCGCGCCTGTTTCGTCGTCGATCTCGTACTTTATGTTGCTGCCCTTTGGGATCTCGATTACGACGTTTAGCTCTTCTGGCGGGTTCTTGCCTGCCTTGAGTGTGTCTACTAGTGCCAATTTCCTTACCGGGACTAGCGGGCGAAAGTCAAGATATATTCATTCCTATTGTGTACGTGCATATGTCGCCGCTGCATTTTCCGCACCCCCGAGGATTTCCAGACACAAAGCAAAGTGCCGACTTTTTTTAAAATGAGATCGTCCGTCTGGTCGTGCAAGGCACCACGATTGCTCGGGTGCCTGCACAGAAATACAAAACAACAAGCTGGTACCTCACTACACACTTATAACGTTCCCAGCCTGCTAAAAGCGCATTTGGCCGGCATCAAGGTCTTTGCAGTCGACATCGACGGCACCCTGACGGAGAACGGGGGCGGAGCCGTGCACATGCCTGCGTTGTCAAAACTGCGCTACCTGGACAAGCTGGGCTATCCCGTGATCTATGTCACCGGCAGGTCTTCGGTAGAGGCGTACGTGCTTGCGGTGTTTGGCGGCACCACCAAGATGGCGGTGGGCGAAAACGGCGGCGCGATCACCGTGGCGCCGCAGGAGCACAAATTGCTGGCCAGCCGGGAAAAGTGCATGGCTGGATATGAATTGTTGAAAAAGAGTCTTGATGGCGTGCAGGAAAAGCCAGTTTTCCCGCGCATGACCGAAGTCGTGATGCTGCGCACGTTTGACATCCGAGAGGGCCAGAAAATCCTAGACGAACACGGCCTGCAACTTTACCTGAACGACAGCAAATACGCTTTTCACATTAATGAAAAGGGGGTGGACAAGGGGCTAGGATTAAAAGAAGCGCTGAAAATATTGAAAGCCGAGCCCGAAGAAACGGTTGCGATAGGCGACAGCGAGACTGATATTCCAATGTACGATGTATGCGGCTGCAGCATCGCGCTTGCGCATGCAGAGAGCCACGTAAAAGAAAAGGCAAAGCATGTCGTCGCCGGGAGGGAAGGGACGGGGTTGCTAGACGCAATTGACTATGTCGCGCAGAACTATCTAGCGGGGGTAAAGGCGAAAAAGTGACGTTTCGAGATTTTAAGGGGCAGGCGCGCGAGGTAGTGTCCAAGAGCATAGAAAAGGTCGGCTACCTCTCATCATTAGTATTAGATTTTGACGTGTCAGAGCCTCCGAAAAAAGAGTTTGGCGACCTAACGTGCAACGTCGCGTTCCTTCTCAGCAAGCAGCTAAAGATGCCGCCGCCAAAGATTGCGCAGGAGCTGATTGAAAAGGGCATCAAGCCGTACATTGCAGAAAAACGAGAACAATTTCCGCTCATAAAGTCTGTCGAGCCGCATCCCGCCGGCTACATAAACTTCCGACTTGACTATTCAATAATGGCAAAAGACACGCTTGGCCGTGCGCTGGCAAACCCGGAAAGGTACGGCTACATCGACGCCGGAGAGCCACAGCACATTGTAATAGAGCACACGAGCGTCAACCCGAACAAGGCGTTGCACGTGGGCCACATGCGCAACGTGATACTCGGCGACACGCTTTACCGCATAATGAAGGCCGCCAACCACAGGGTCCAGGTCCTGAATTACGTTGACGATTCTGGGCTACAGGTGGCCGACATCGTCATAGGCTTCCAGTTTGCCGGCTTTCCACACGAGCCGCCTGACGGCCGCAAGTTCGACCAGTACTGCGGCGACGAGGTGTACGTCAAGGTGAACCATATGTACGAGCGAGACCCGACGCTCGCAGAAAAGCGCAAGCTGGTGCTGCGCGAGATAGAGGAGGGCAAATCAGAGATCGCCAAGTTTGCAGCCGCAATAACAAAGAGGGTGCTTGACGAGCAATTAAAGACGTGCTGGCGCATGAAGGTGCGCTACGACATCCTGAACTTCGAGTCGCAAATAGTGCACTCGCAGTTGTGGGGCAAAGCCTTTGAGCTCTTGAAGCGAGAAGGGCTGGCAAAGTTCGAGACGGAAGGCAAGAACAAGGGCTGCTGGGTAATCGAAGCAGAAGGCGAAGAGGACAAGGTGATAGTGAGAAGCGACGGCACGGCTACCTACATCGCAAAGGACATCCCCTACGCCGCATGGAAACTGGGACTGGTGCCTGACCCGTTCGATTACGAAAAGTACGCTGAGCAGTGGGACGGCACGGCCCTGTATGCGACCGCGCTTGAACCTTCGATAATGACAGTAGGCAAGGAAGGCCTCTTCAAGGGCGGCGACAAGGTAATAACGATAATTGACTCAAGGCAGGCGCGCCTCCAACGCATTATATCGCAGGTGCTCGGCAAGATAACGACGAACACTGCAAACAACAATGACAATGGCAAGCATGAATACTACCAGCACCTCGGTTATGAGGCCGTGACCCTGAGCGCCGGCACCGCCAAGGCTCTTGGCATCGACATCGGCGAGAAGCAGTTTATGCACATGTCCGGGAGGAAGGGTATCTACGTCGGTGCGGACTATGTGCTTGACCATCTGAGGAACAAGGCAAGGGAGGAGGTCAAGGCCCGTAACCCCGAGTTTTCCGACGAACAGGCAAGCGAGATCGCCGAAGAGGTCGCGGTTTCCGCGATACGCTACAATATGATAAGGCAGGATCTTGACAAGATAATCACATTTGACATCAACGAGTCAATGAGTCTGGAGGGTGACACCGGCCCGTACTTGCAGTACGCTTATGCGCGCTCGCAGCGCATACTGGAAAAGTCCGGCGCGACTGCTTCTCCTAAAGGAGAGACAGCAGTTGATTACGCGCTGCTGAAGGAAGAAGCAGAGGTGGAGCTGATAAAAGAAATCTCAAAGATGGACATGGTAGTCGAGGACGCGGCGAAATCGTTGAGCCCCAAGTCGCTTGCTCGGTACGCGTACAGCCTTGCCACGACCTTCAACTCGTTCTACGAAAAGGTGCCCGTGCTAAAGGCGCAAGACGCAAGGACGCTTGACGCCCGGCTCGCCCTGGTCAGGACGCTCGGCATCGCGCTCAAAAACATGCTGTCGATACTCGGGATTACTGCGCTCAATAAGATGTGAGCCTGTTGTGCAAAGTTGCCTCTCTTGCCGTCCTGCCCCTGTCGCCGTGGTACTGCGGGCGGGTGCGGAGGCTCTTGTTGCAACAGGGGCACTTTGTTCCTTCGATATTGACAAAGATGGCGCGGTCGCACGAGATGCACACCTTCATCCCCTTGGCGTACTCGATCTTTTTTGCCCGGATGTAGCGCGGGTGTCTTCTGCAAATGCCTCTGCACGACATGTGGATTTGTTGGCGGGGACAGGCTATTCTGACTAGATACTTAACGTTCTGCAATCTGTGACCAGAATAAGATTATAGAATTATGCTCTGTTCGGACAAAACCTGATATATTTTCTGGTGCATGATGCGTAGTGTATCATGACGATAGCGGCAGGGGGCGACAACGTCCGCAACAAAAAGTTCTCAATATATGCCGTCTCTGCCATAGCCGCTTCTATCGCACTCCTTGCCGTGTCGCTCTCGGTCGTGCCCGCTCTCACTACAAACTTCCTTTCCCAGAGCGAGGAGGAAAAGAGGGTGGTGGCGTTTGAGCAGCGTTACGACTATGGCCTCGGGCAGCTGGTGTGGACCGCGGGCAACCTGAAGCTAGGCGACGTCAAGCCGGACAGTTCTGTCATGATCTTAAACCCCTTCAGCGCGGACATGGAGAATTTCATGCGTGGAAACATCGCCGGCGCCGGCGCGAGCAAAATCCAAGAGTTTTGGGCAAAGACTGAG
This sequence comes from Nitrososphaera sp., assembly GCA_035547955.1. Lineage (GTDB taxonomy): Archaea > Thermoproteota > Nitrososphaeria > Nitrososphaerales > Nitrososphaeraceae > Nitrososphaera. Next base: position 7,751 of record DASZTR010000003.1, read on the forward strand.
CCGTACTCTCTCTACAACCTAGTCAGACTTCCCGCATGGCTCGGCGGACAAAAGGACGACATATCGTCGTTCCGGGCGTATAGCGCTGTTGCCATCTCAAGCGGCTGCCTGATAAAATATTTCGGAGGCGGCGACAGGTGGGATATAGAAGACCCGTGCCACAGCGACAGGTACCGGCCGTGGGACGGCCTTGCAACTGTGGGTGCCGCGGCAGTAGGGATGACTAGCCCCTCCGTTCCGAGCAACGCGGAGCCGCTCGCACTTGCCACCCTAGACCTTTCAGTGGACAAGGACGGTTACATCGTTGCCAAAAAGCCCGACTTGTATGCCAACGGCACGCCGGCGCAGGGCCGCAGGCTGTCGCAGGACGACCTGTTGAGATCAAATGCGGAAATGGTCACAGCCACAAGTGAGGCAGTCGGATACGACTTGCCTTTTCCTGCAAGCACGTCTGACAGAGACTTGCTTGCTACCATCACACCTGCACAGGTGTCATCGAACGTACGCGTGACGGGCGACCTGCGGGCCTTTTCTGCACTCTATGTCGATAATTATTCTTCGTCTATGCTCCTTGGCAGAAGGATGGTGGAGATAACTGTATACCCTGTTGGATCGTACCCCGTACTTGCACTGGCAGCAGGAGGGAAGGAAGAGATTGATAATGCTGCTGCTACCTCATCATCATCATCTCAAGCAAAAGACCTGAACGTCAAAAATGGGCCGGGAATTGCGGGTAGTAGGTACGCAGTCCTGACAATAATGCCAAATGAAGGATCAAATTCCCGCGGAATTGCAGCTGCAAAGTTGTGGGGCAAAGGGGCGGACGGGACTGACCTGTATGTAACGATAACAACGACAACGTCGGGTGGAGAAGGCATGAATATGGACGAGCTCACGCACCTTGCGGCAAGCCTCGGCCTGCACCCAGATTGATTTTTATCACCTCTCAATGGCTCACTCTGTTTGTTGAAGATCCAAGAAGGGTCGTACGTACTCCTGTTCCACACGTCGCGCAAAAAGTGGCTCACCAAGGTGACGCCGGACAAGAAGATCCATACTCACCTTGGGATAATCGACGTGGGCGCCACGGTAGGCATGGAGTACGGGTCAGTAGTCAGGACAACGGAAGGAAAGGTGGTCTTTCTCATTGAGCCTACTACCCACGACTTTATCATGAAGTCAGAACGCAGGACGCAGATCGTGTACCCAAAGGATCTCGGCTTTATAGCCGCTCGCACCGGCATGAAAAACGGCTCTAAAATACTGGAGATAGGTACTGGAAGCGCCGCCGCAGCGACGTTCTTTGCGAGCATCGTCAAGCCGCAGGGACACATCTACAGTTTTGACGTCAACTCTGATTTCATGGAAATAGCAAAGCGCAACCTGGAAAAGGCGGGCATGGACGCGTATGTGACTCTGAACCACCACGACCCGCACGAGGGGGTCGACGTGAGGGAGGCAGACATCGCCATCGTCGACCTTGGCGACCCTTGGACTGTGCTTGACCAGGTGCACGACGCGCTAAAGGGGAGCGGCGCCTTTGTAGCCATCTGCCCCACTATGAACCAGATAGAAAAGACGGCGACAGAATTGAAAAAGAGCGGCTATGCCGACATCGAGTCGATAGAACTTTTGATACGTACGATAGAGGCGCGCGAGGGCATGACGCGGCCTTCGATGCGGATGATAGGGCACACCACCTACCTTGTCTTTGCACGAAAGGTGAAGAAAAAGACTGAGGCGCCGTCTGAAGATGGAGAGCCAGACAGTGACAATGGCGATGAAGAAACGATGGAATGATACGAAGAAGCAGAGGCTCACGCGGACATGTCCATCGCAAGCGAGCCTTTCAGCATTTCCTTAAACTCTGAAACCTCTTCTGCGTTGACGCCAGTGTGGGGAGTTGCAGCTATTGCAACAGCCTGAGGCGGCTCAGCTGCCGGCGTAATTTCCAGCTTATTTTCTGGAATCTGCCTCTGCAACATCTTTCTAGGGATCCTTGTCCTTCTGTCGGTCAGCGACTTTTGCTTTCTCACGCTTATTTTGACCTTGAACCCATACCTGCCCTGGTCGCTCCACCTGTCAACTTCTTTGATGTCCCCTGTGCCCTGCAGCCTATCGCCTTCCTGCGTCACAACTATAAAGTCAGTCTTGTCGCCCTCTTTGATGTTGGATATCTTTTCGTAAAAGTGCTGCCAGTCCAGAGGGTTTGTCACGAGTGCCTGCACCGTGAGCAGGTCGCCAACGCTGACCTCGCTGATATAACTTGACAGGATCTCAATGTTGCACAACCTTGCGTACATATATGGGTGAGCTATCCCTTGCATCGCATTTAACATTTTTGGCAAGAACATTGGCAAATTTAAAAACTGAAACGATTTATGTATATGCAAATGTGGATAATCTGTAAAAATGGCTATATATTGTAGATTTTTTTGCAAGCTATGGTATGGACCGTAGCGTCGGGACAAGCGTAGTGGATGGCAGGTTGGACTTGACAGAATAGCGGTACTCGTCACAATCGTAGGTTAGCCGCGTGGGCATCCCGCATAAGTCGCAATATTTGTTCACGGTTGCGATGGTTCCGTCGATAAACGTCAGCTACGCCGGGAACCCCTTCTAGTCAGATTCGTCAACGCGATTTTGATATGCCTCCGGATCGGCTTGCTCTTCTCCTTCCTCTATCTCTTGCTTACCATAAGTAAGTCGTAACGTTATTTCTTGTAATTCCAATCTTTCATATATAAGGTCAAGCGTGGAATTGGCTAGGGCCCGTCGCCTAGTCAGGACAGGGTGCTGAACTACTTTTTCCAAAAGAAAAAGTGTGCACAAGCCTCCGAAGCCAGTTGTCGTGGGATCGAAGCCCACCGGGCCCGCTAAATGTATAACCACCATATGTCGATACAGTATCGCTCAAATGATGACCTGTTATCCAAGGGAGCCATTGTGCGATGACCACCTTACGACGGTCTGATGAGTACCTTATGCAATTGCTCCATTATCCGCGCTGTCGCGCCCCAGATGACGTTCCCCCTGTACGTAAACCTGTACGTGTCTTTTGACAGGTGAAAATGCTCGGTGTCTGGCTCCCTCGTCATAAGCGTGTCGATGAGGGGGATGTCTAGTACCTCTTCTACCTCGTCCGCCGAAACGCGGTAGCGAGGCAGCATGTCCTGCACCGTGACGAAAGGTACGATGTAGTGGTTTGAGGTCATCGTTCTGACCACCTGCAAGCTCCCAATGACGTCCTTGGGCTCAAACTCTATTCCGACCTCCTCCTGTGTCTCCCGCAGCGCGGTTTCAAGGAGCGTCGCTTCGCCTTCCGCGTGTCTGCCGCCAGGAAATGAGACCTCGCTTCCGTGCGCCTTTAGGCCCGCGCTCCTCTTTGTCAAAAAGACGTATGGCACTTTGGCGTTGTGGTGGTGGTAGTGGATTATCACGAGAACCGCAGCCGGAATAAAGGTTTCCGCGTCATGTGGCATATGCACTGTGCCTTTCTTCAATAGCGCGCTAGCGGTAAGGCGCTGCAAGAGACATTCTTTTTCCACGGTGCGTGTACATTTTCTTGATGTGCGCTCTGGTTAAATTCCGTTGCGGAAGGAAAAGAAGATAGTGATTCTGAAAAAATAGGGGGAGTCTCAGAGGTTGTAGCCAGCCATGTCTCTTGCTGGTATGTCGACAGATAACTGCGAGCCGTCGAAGGATTCTACGTGCGACTTGGGTATCTTGTACACCTTTGACCTGCGGCTCACGATCACGATAAAGTCCGGATCTTCAGAATATGCTTCCAAGAGGAACGCTGTCCTTTGACTTGGCGCCCTTGTTTATCACGCGAAGCAAGTCAAGTACTGCTGGCTCTGAAGAAGATAACTTACATGATGAAGGTAGCATTTTTTTCTTGTTCGCCCGGTAATACGCTGTCATTTCTGGTATTATCGCTCGACTTACTTTGTCAATTGACTTGGTTATGGAAGGTGTTGATCGTATCACACTTGCTTGACGGGGAGAGAACTTGTAAATAACATGATTGCAAAATAACAAAAAGAGAGAGACGCATTAACTTATGTCCTCGCCCTCATCATCATCAACATCAACCACAACAATATCATCATCGCCGTCACCATTTGCTCCTGTAAACACAATCTTGGTCCCAATAGATGGCTCTGAAAACGCCTTCCGCGCGGCGTCCTTTGCCGTCGACCTAGCCCGCCGCTATGGGGCAGAACTGGTCGCTATCCATGCACTTGAGGTAAACCAGACACTTGCATCCCTTGGCATCTTTGGCGCCTCCAATCCACAAAACATCGCCAAGATCCTAGAGGTGGCAGGAAAGGAAACCGCTCCCTGGTTTGACCGTGTAAAGGAAGAGGCGGATGCGACCGGCGTCAGCATGAAAAGCGAAATGGTGTATGCCCCGCTGTCGCTTGTAGGCGAGATAGTGAACTATGCAGAAAGAGTCCACGCTGGCCTGATAGTAATGGGGAGCAGGGGCCGCACGGGCTTTACAAAGCTCATAATGGGGAGCGTGGCTTCAGGAGTCGTCACGTATGCGTCCTGCCCCGTACTCGTCGTGAAATAAACGAAAAAATGCGAGGAATCTAGGTTATGGAGGAGAAGGTGGTGATGAAGGAGGGGGTGAAGAGGAGGAGGATGAAGATTGGTCCGCACTTCCCTTTGCAGCCTCTCTGTCCTTTGTCCTCTTTTTGAGGTACCACAGCCCGACGAGGGCGCCTGCTGAACCTATTACCATTTCAATGATGAGCTGCCCACCTTCAGAATCCCACAGCGCCATATATTTTTGCCACATGTGGTATCGCGTTAGCCACATAATATGTTAATGCTAATAAAACGAACTCTGTGGTTCAGGCACCGAAAAGGCGCTTTTGATTGCGTGCCTATATAGATGTGTGTGTGCGTGCGCACGCATACGAAAAAAGTCAGGCTACCTTGGCCTTTATTTCCACCTTTTTGTACGCGACCCTGCAATAGCCGTGCATATGCGTCACGTCTTCCATCCTTTCGCACTTTGGGCAGATCCACATGACGTATTCCTGACAGACCGTGCAGATTGCAGTCGGCGAGAGGTATTCTCCACACGCCCTGCATGATATTTTATGAGCCATTACCTTATTTTTTCTCCGATTATTATAACGTCCTTTGTAATTATTTTAACGCGCGTATAAGAACATTATGCACCAATGCTTCACCGTTCAAGTGTGTGCATCTGTGTGCTGTCCGCGTTAACATAGTTAAGTGTTGTTCTAATATGATCTCGTTGCATGACGTGGTACGATGGTATCGGGCAAGATGGGAATCGGCGCGATACTGGTGGCTCTTGGAGTAGGCGGGATGGCGTACGCCATGCCAATTGAGTCAAATTCTATGGTCGTAGACAACAACAGTCCAGTCATATATAACAAGGTGGCTCCTCCATCCCTGCCGTCCTCGATGGTGCCCTACCTCGGAATAGTCGGAGCTTCTGTCGCATCGTTTGGCCTTGGAATTGCGCTCATGGCGGTAGGACAGACCGAAGTATTCGGGCCAAAAATAAAAAAGACTACTTCGGCATCACCATACGCAGCCCGAAAAAGCGACGAGGCAAAAGAAAGAGAAGAGACCCGCCAGTCATCGTTCAACCATGCAGCAGACGCGGCTTAGCAACCGCTTCTGCATTTTTTTGATCATGTGGTAGAGTATGTATGTTGTTGCATAAATGACGCCATTTTTTACCTTGCATTTAATAAGGCGCGGAGAGGTGCCAAACTTTAGCCGGCGACATATACAATGGAGATAACGTACGAGCTGAACCCGCCCAAGGTAGCAAGAAGAGATGGGCGCTTTGACCAAAGACAACTCGACACTGACATACGCACCTTGACTGAGCGGGCATCGCAGTTGGGCAGGCACGTCCGCGGCATACACCTCACCGACTCTGTCCTTGGCGTGCCCCGGGTATCAAGCATCACCGCCGCATCGTTTGTGAAAGGGGTCATACAACAAGATGTGAAGCTAAGCTGCAGCATAAGGACGCGCGACCGGAACGTGATCACGCTTTGCCAGGCTGCCGCAGACGCAGTCATCTCTGAAATCGACAGCCTCTTGATACTGCTCGGAGACGCGCCGACAGACGGCCGCAATTCGGGGCTAAGGCCGTCGCAGGCAGTCAGGCTGCTGCGAGAGCAAGGCTTTGACCGCAGGATAAAACTGGATCTGTCGTTCCCTGCAAAAATCACCGACAGGGGAGCGCCGGCGATACAGGCCAAGCTGGATGCGCAGCCACGCGCACTTGTCACGCAGTCAATATCTTCGCTTTCCGATCTTGGCGAGATAGTCGACCTTGCCAGGCCGCATGGCATCAAGGTTGTTGCGTGCATCATGGTACCCTCTGAAAAGAACGAGCAGTCCGCAATGATGATCGGCCTTGACTGGTCTGGCTACAAAAAAGAGCCGGCGGAGTTTGTAAAAAGTGCAGGCAGGATGGCAGAAAGCGTACTCCTCACCTCGCCGAACAGTTTTTCGTCAGGGATGGCTCTGCTAAAAGAACTTTAAATACTCTTGGTACTCTTTTCGTCTATACTCCGGACGACAGTGCTTTGCGGAGGATGATAGTTCCAACCAGTACGTGTAATCGAATAGAATTTAGGGCTTCAGACCATAATTAATTTGCACATATACACAGTATGTATATCGTTGTGCATCACCGATGTTATTCTCCAACTGACCGCAAACAAGAGCAGTGCACGCCGGCTTCTCGAAATGCTGGACAATGTGTATTCATCAGATTTGGCAGACAGTATCAAACAGGCAAGCAAAGAGAATCAGGTAAGAACTTTAAGAGTCGATGCGTGGAATTCTGATCAAAGGACTATTTGTCGCGACATTAATGGTCATCACTATCATCATCTGCCTCTGGACAAAAATATCTTCTGAAAGAGATAGAAGGACTAGGTGTCTTTGGTTACTATCTCGCCCTTTAGCTCGTCAAGAACCTTGCGTTGGTACTCTCGCAGCCCCTCATCTTCCGGCAGGCGTGGCCTGCGGTAGTCTATGGATACTTCCTTTTTTATCATACCAGGCCTTTTTGTGAAAATTACGACCTTGTCTCCAAGGCACACCGATTCAGTGATGTTATGCGTGATGAATACGATAGTCTTTTTCGTGCGCGCCCAGATCAGCTGCAGTTCTACTAACAGCAGGTCGCGAGTCTGGCTGTCAAGGGCCGCAAAAGGTTCGTCCATCAGGAGCACTTCCGGGTCGATAGCAAGTGCGCGCGCTATTGCTACGCGCTGCTTCATGCCGCCGGATAACTGGTAAGTGTAGGCGTCCGCGAATTTCGTTAGCTGCATCATTTCAAGGTACTGCATAGCTATCTCGTTGCGTTTTGCCTTCTCGACTCCCTTTACCATCAGGCCGAATTCGACATTGTCTATGACCCTTAGCCACGGAAACAGCGCGTTTTCTTGAAAAACCATTACCCTTTCCGGGCCCGTCTCTACCATGGGCTTTCCGTCTAGTACCACCTCCCCCTCACTAGGCCTGTCAAGGCCTGCCAGTATGTTCAAAAACGTCGTCTTGCCGCAGCCGGAAGGGCCGACGATGCAGACAAACTGGCCGTCCTCTATCGACAGGCTGACGTTGCGTATCGCGGACACCTCCTCTTGTTCTGTCTGGCCTCCTCCTCCTTTTTTGCCGCCACCGCCCTGGATGGAGTTAAAGTGCTTGCCGATGTTGCGCGCTTCGAGCTTTGCCATTCTTTTATTTTACACCATGTCGCTCATGTCGCCAAACTGCTTCATCTTCTGGTCTCTGCGCCTGTCCATGAACAGGATTGACCCGCCTGCTGCAAGTACGATTATTCCAGAGACGAGCAAGAGCATGGATATTGCCGTGGAAATGGCGTTTGGCATGCCAATGACTTCGCTCACTATCTGCTGCTCGCCAAATATCACTGACGCGTCAAAGGAGGCATTGCCAAGGTTTGAAATCGTCAGGGTATAGTTGCCCTGCTTTTGGGCTAAAAAAAGCTCGTTTGCGATTGGGGAGCTCAGGCTCTTTTGCAGTACCTCTTCGCCGTCAGGGTCGTTGACGCTGACCGTCGCCCGCACTGGGCTTGAAGAAGAATAATTTGAAAACGCAATCACGTATGCGCCGGTGCCGGACGTGATGTTTTCCTGCAGGTCTACCTTGGAGGCAGGAGCGACGGTATGCATGTTTTTCTCCTGTATTTCCCTGAAGAATTGGGAAGCATAATAGTTGCTTGCTATAAAGCTAAAGGCCACGATGGCGCCTCCTGCTATAAGCAAAATGTGCCCCCTTCTAAGCCGCAATTCCTGACGTTCCTAAGCCGTGCACGGATATAATCTTATCAAGGTGCGAACCGAGAAGATTTTTTTCTGTGTCGTCATGAGGCAGAAATGGCATATTTGTCATTATTGACAATCACAGTGCTCTACTGTTATATCACAATAGGAAATACTCTGCCTGGGGATGGTGGACCACGATTGCAGCGGTGGATTGGTCGGGCACTATCTGGCCTGATTCTGTCACGCCCATTCCTGATTTTTCCGGTTCCAGTATCTGCCAGACAAGGTGATGTTGCATCACGTCGGGGCAGCTTGGGTATCCCCAGCTGTAACGCAGACCCCTCCTGTCCCCTATGACGAGCTCTTTGCGTATGCGCGCATTGACCCACTCGGCCAGCGCCTCTGCCGTTTCTACAGCAAGGCCGTGCAGGTAATAGGCGTCGGCATAGCGATCCTGCTTGTTCCACCTGTCGATGACTTCGGTTGCCCTCGCGCCGACGGTGACTGCCTGAAAAGCTGCAACGTCGTCCTGCCCGAAATAATCTGCAAGGCACAGGTGCTTCTCCTTGGCCGACCTCGGGAACTCAAAAATGGCCTGCTTTTTTCCACCGTCTGCAAAGTCTACTGCCAGCCTGCCTCCGCCGGCCTTGCCTTGGGTCAGGTTGTGGCAGCGGAA
>DASZTR010000004.1:0-1852 GCA_035547955.1 Nitrososphaera sp.
CACACAGTCGTGGCGGCTTGACACTGTCGACGTGGCGTGGCGCAGCAGCTGACTGGCTAACTGACCGATAATAACTGCTAGGCAGTGCCCTTTGCCTGACGCATTTCCTTTTCCCACTTGCCGTTTGAAAATACGCCGAACTTGTAGGTTTGATCGACTGCGACTATGACGAATTTTTTTACCAAGAACCCCTCTGCCCTGAACGCAGAAATCGCTTGGAGCGGTATGTCCAGTATGACCTCGCCCTCCTTTTTTGAGAACGTGGCCACACGCCCCTCTGTCCTCTGGAAAAGTATGCGCTTGTTCGTCAGGATGAGGACGCCAGTTTTCAGCCTGTCCTCTGCGCAATCCTCTCTGAGCAGGATCTTCTCGCCCTCTTGGGGCCTGAAACTCACGTTTTTATCTCCATTTTAGACGGTATATTACTATTGCAGCTCTTAAAAAGAGGTGCCGAAGCCGACATCTATTATCTGGCTGATTGGCGCGGCAGGCCGGCGGTAGTAAAGGTGCGGAAGGAAAAGCCGTACCGCCACAAGATCCTTGACCAGTCGATAAGGAGGCAGCGGACGGTGCATGAGGCCAGGTTCATGTCCGCTGCGAAGGCCGCGGGCGTCCGTTCCCCGTTGGTCTACTTCGTCGACCCCAGAAAGGCAGAGATAATAATGGAGCATGTAGAAGGTGTTCCAGCAAGGGACGCGCTCACTGCCCGACTGTGTAAAGAGATGGGCCGCTATTCCGCACTCTTGCACGCCGCAGGCATGGTGCACGGCGACCTGACTACTTCAAACTTTATTGTGCCTACCGTTGAAAAAAAGCAGCAACTGGTGCTCATTGATTTTGGCCTTTCTTACTATTCCGGGCGGATGGAAGACATGGCAGTCGACATCCGACTGATAAAAGAAGTGTTTACCAGTGCCCACATTTCGGTCAAAGGTGCGTTTTCGAGTTTCATCAGAGGCTATGAAAGCGTGACGGGAAAGAAAAAGACCAAGAAAATCCTTGAAAACGTCCGGGAGATAGAGCGGCGGGGAAGATACGCCCGTGTGGCGTGATGACAATAATCATGCAAATAATAATAACATTCGCAAGCACCAACCATAACAAGTTCCGCGAGGTCGAGTCGATACTCGCAGAAAGGGGGATACAGGCAGGCTTTGCCCGTTTGGAGCTCATGGAAATCCAGTCAGACTCGCTTGAAGGTGTTGCACAAGTAAAGGTGAGGAGTGCATACAGCCGGGTGAAAAAACCAGTAATAGTGGAAGACGACGGGCTCTTCATCGACGCGCTTGACGGGTTCCCAGGACCTTACTCCTCGTATGCGTTCAAGACCATAGGAAACGCCGGGATATTGAAATTGTTAAAAGACGAAGACCGCTCGGCGTCTTTCCGTTCGCTGATTGCTTTTTTTGATGGCAGAACCTTGAAGTTGTTTGAGGGCAAAGTCCGGGGCAGCATCTCTGGGAAAATCGCACTTGGAGGGTGGGGCTACGACCCAATATTTGCGCCAGAAGGTGCAGCAGGCATGACATTTGCAGAATTGGCAGATGGCAAGAACGCCTATTCGCATAGGAGGCAGGCGCTTGACAAATTCGCAGATTGGTGGCTTGCCAAAAACTAGAGGTACGACTTGATCCAGCGGTCAACGTAACGCTCTTTGTTCTGCAGCACGACGATCCTGGAAATCTTGCTCTCGTCCATCACTGAAAAAGCCGGCATCTTTTTACACAACATGCCCGCATAGTCGCGCACCTCATCAAAGTCGAGCATGTTATCTTTCTCCAGCCGATGGGTGGACATACCGACGTGCATGTACGACTTGATCTCTATGAAATGCGGATCTCCTTCAGACATC
>DASZTR010000005.1:0-15903 GCA_035547955.1 Nitrososphaera sp.
CATCGAACATACAGTTGCTAGTAAAAAAGATTTACTTTTAAACAAAAAAATATGTAATGAAAATAGGGAAATTATGATTATATTTAGAAAAAAATACTGATAGTCATGCAATTTCCTTGTAGCTGAAATAAGTATAAAATCCTGTAAACTTACTTATTCAGAAATGTTGTGTGAAATATCATAATTTTCAAGATTTATGACAAGATGGGCAAAAGATAAGTAGCATTGACGGAGTAACATTACGATGGAATTCATCGATTCGAGTGTCGTCGAGCAAATTGAGATGAAGATGATCCGGCCTTCGCAGTTTGCAATCCGTGACGCATTCCGAAAAGACGATCCAGATTTTGAGACGCTGGTCAACAGTATCCACGAGCACGGCCTGCTGCAGCCGATACTCATCCGACCTCTCACGGCCGGCTTTGAGATTGTGGCGGGCCACCGGCGGTTCCACGCTTGCCGGAACCTGAGGTGGCGCTTTATCCCTGCAAAAATACGGGAGCTCACAGACAAGCAGTCGTACGAAATCCAGCTCACCGAAAACGTCCAGAGGAAATCGATGGATCCGCTTGAAGAGGCGGAGGCATTCCGGAGATACATCGTGGACTTTGGGTGGGGGGGCGTGACAGAGCTTGCAAAAAAGATAGGCAAGAGCGAAGAGTATGTCTCTCACCACATGCAGTTGCTGAGGCTCCCTGACGAGATCAAGGAAAAGATAGCGAACAGGTCAATCAACGTCAGCCAGGCAATCGAGATAGCCCAAATACCGCACGAAAAGCAGTCAATGATAGTGGAGCACTTTATGCACAGCGATCTGACCGTCCGGCAGATCCGCGAGCTAAAGAACGCTCTGAACCAAGAGAGTCAGGACGATCTCATAGTCGCCACCAAGTCCAAGGCGCCGGTCATCGCCCGAAAGACGTACTTGACCATGAAAATCGCGCTGACTAGAATAGACAACCTCATAAACGAGGTCCACAACACCGTCGAGCCGGACCAGCGGGCCGAAATCATCAGCTTTTTGATGGGGGTGCGGCTGAAGGTCCATTCTCTCATAGATGACAGCATACGCTTTCGCAACAGCAGCACAAAACAACATCACAAAATCTAAAGAAGCTACTACTATCTTGGAAGAAACGGTGGTATCCATTCGTCAAGGAACTTTTTGTATTCTTTGCTGGTGTATGCGAGCGAGTGGAAGGAAGGATCCTTGACCGGCATAAAGTCGTATACCTGATAGGACTGTATGATGTCTCCAAACAGGTTACGGTAGATGTCACTCTCCTCGTCGGCCATCTCCTCTGACGGAAACGCCTGGACGCATATCCAGTCGTACCCTCCCCTTGTACGCCCGGAGAACAACACAAAAGGCGCGTCAGCCACGTACTTTTTCAGGCCTTCCAATCTCTTTGGGAGGTGCTGCGATGTCCTAAACGTCGCCAGCACGACCCTGATGATCCTGCGCCTGAGCTTTCTGCTGTCGACCGATATCGTGTAGCCAGTTATGACGCCGTCCTTTTCGAGCCTTGAAACCCTCGATTCTATCTCTTCAATCGGGACATCGTGACCGTGCCCCTTTAGAAAGTCCCATACCTCAAAGGGATCCTGCTTTGCATTTCTGCTCAGCGCCGAAAGAATGAGCTCGTCAGTGTCGTCAAGCATCTTATTCTTCAAGTGGGGTTAACAGGGTTTCTATATAGGTATTTTTCATGTAATTTCGAAAACTATCTTGCATGTTATATGTTTATTACAAAGTACTGTGTCCCGGCACACCAGGGTTGTACACATTTAAATTTTTGTTGACATTCTTTTATCTGAATATACTATGGCGGCGGTAGTCCTCTCCGAAGGCCTGGGATACTTTATTCTCCTCGGGGTAGGGCTGGTCATGGCTCTTGCTGTCATACTGCTCGTGAGGGTTGAGACCAAGTGGCTTGGCACCAAAAAGACCTTCGAGTGGTTCTCGACTGCGGGGAGATCCGTCAAGGTCGGTCTGATAGCATCGTCGGTGGTGTCGGCATGGACGTGGGCCGCGACCCTGCTCCAGTCGTCGACGGTCGCGTACCAGTTTGGTATCAGCGGGCCGTTCTGGTACGCCGCAGGTGCAAGCATACAGGTAGTATTGTTTGCAATTCTCGCCACGGAGCTCAAGCGCAAGGCGCCGTCCTCGCACACGTTTCCAGAGATAATCTATGCACGGTTCGGCAAGGGTTCCCACAAAGTGTTTCTCTTTTTTGCGCTACTGACCAACACCGTGGTCACTGCAATGCTTGTACTGGGCGGAGCCGCGGCGCTAAGCTCGCTGACAGGGGTAAACATCTCCCTTGCGGCGTTTTTGATCCCTGTCGGCGTGATAATCTACACCTTCTCAGGAGGGCTCAAGGCTACCTTCTTGGCAGAGTATATGAACACCGTCTTTCTCTTTGTGGTCGTACTGGTCTTTGTCACAGCAGTCTATTTCCTCAACCCCGGGATAGGCGGCATCTCGGGCATGTTTGAAAAGCTGAGCACCGCGGCGGCACTACGGCCTGTGGAGGGGAACGCGGCCGGCTCGTACTTGACGCTCGCGTCAACCGGAGCACTGATATTTGGCGTGATAAACATTGTGGGGAACTTTGGCACCGTCTTTGTGGACCAGGCGTACTGGCAGCGCGCGATAGCCGCCGGGCCCCGTTCTGCATTCAGAGGCTTTCTGGTAGGCGGCCTCGCATGGTTTGCCATACCGTTTACCCTAGCCACGACCCTTGGCCTTGCGGCAGTTGCAGTCAACGTGCAGCTTTCGCCGGAAGAGACGAGCATGGGGCTGGTGGCTCCTACCGCCGCTTCGCACGTGCTGGGCGAGCTGGGCGCCATCCTCATGCTCACGATACTGTTCACTGCAGTCACCGCGGCCGGCTCAGCAGAACTCTTGGCCGTCTCGTCGCTTGTCACCTACGACGTCTATAGGACGTACGTAAAGCCCTCAGCAAGCGGCAGAGAGATGATGCGCATCTCGCGCTACTCTATAGTGGCCTTTGGCATCGGCATGGGGATGCTGGCGCTGGCTCTCCTCCAGATCGGAGCAAGCCTCCAGTACGTCTACCTTGCGATGGGCGTGCTGATAGGCCCGGCAGTGGTGCCCATCACACTCGTCCTTTGGAAAAAGACAAACCGAGTTGCCGCCACGGCCGGTGCCCTTGCAGGCCTTGCGTGCGGCATGTGCGTGTGGATCGGGAGTGCGTACGTACTCTACGGCGAAATATCAGTCCAGTCCACAGGCAACAACCTGCCCCTGCTCGCCGGCAACCTCTCGTCCATATCCGTCGGGGCGGCTGTCGCCCTAGTAGGGAGCACTGTCTGGCCTAGCAACTTTGACCTTAGCCTCATGAGGCAAAAGATACTGATAGTCGACGGAAAGATCAAGGGGCTGTTTGAGCGCGAAAACGATGAATACCTAAAAAAGTCGCTCAGGGTCGGCTACAGGGTGGCAGTCACCCTCACAATCGTCCTGGTCGTGGCGTGGCCCATGCCACTTTACCTTTCGGGGTACGTCTTTTCCAAAAACACCTATGCCATATGGGTCGGGATCGCAGTCGCGTGGGCGGCGTCAGCCGCGGCCGTAATAATCTTCCTGCCCTTGATAGAGGCCCGGGTCGGGATCACCAAGGTCCTACGCATCATGGGGCAAAAGACAAACGCAATGGCCACGCAGCAAGATGCGGTGGGAGGGCGTCAGCCGCGGCCTTTAGGCAATGGCCAGACCCCTTCTGCCAATGATGACACAAAAGAACAACAGCAGTATCGTCATTATTATTCCAAAAGAATTCTAGTGCCGATAGACGGGTCAGGGCAATCGCTGCGCGCTCTCAACTATGCGATAAACATCTACGACATTAACCAGGCCAAGATATACCTGCTCTATGTGATCGAATGGCCGGAGGGCGGAGGAGGAGAGGGAGAAGAGAGCGACAACGACGAGGATGATGAGGATCTGACCTCCAAGATGGAGAAGGAGGGCAGGATTCTGCTCAACAGCGTAATAGTTCCGCGCAGGGCAGGAGAATATGTGCGGATCGTAAAGATGGGAGACCCTGCCTCACAGATAATAGAGGTCGCAGAAAAAATAGGGGCGAGCATGATAGTGATGGGGATTAACGGGATAAACAGCGCGGCCGACATGGGAAGCGTGACTCGGAATGTGCTAAAGGGCTCGTCGACGCCCGTGGTGCTGATGAAGTGAGGATACGGGGTAGGGGAGCGGTGGCCAGCTATTATGGCTTGCAATGCCCGGGTTTTACACTCCTCTAAAAACCTCTGCCGACGTCGACTAATTTTTTTGGTTGTGAACTGGTGCAACTTTTCCCACTCTTGTTCTGCCACTGCGTGCACCTCTGTTCTTGCTCATGTTATTTTCTTTATGCACGGAATCCGTCTCTGCGTTAATAAATTGCTCTTATCCACAAATCGTTAAACCACACTCTTGACACAGGAAATCAATGGCCATTCCAACGTTCTCTACGGGAAATCCCGGGCTGGATTTCTTTTTTACACTCTTTAATGGGATCGCAGAGGTGCCGCTATTTAGCTCCCCGATAACTGGCATACTCATCTTGGCAGGCGTGATCCTTGCATCGCGCAAGGCGGGCGGCATGATGGTCCTGTCAGGTCTGATAGGTGCAGGCATTGCAATCATGGCCGGCGCCTCGTACAGCCTCGTGACATTTGGCCTGTTCGGCTACAACTCTATACTCACAGGCATGGCCTTCTGGTCAGGGCCGTTTGTCAAGTCCAACAAGGCCACCTTCTTTATCTCCGTCTTTGGTGCTGCCATCACCGCGTTTACGTGGATGGCGTTTTCACACCTGATGGGAGATCTGTTCGTGCTTAACGGCACAGCTAGCTCATGGGCGATACCCGGCTTTACGTCGTCGTTCATCTTTACGACGTGGGCCATGATGTACGCGACAAAGAGGTTTGGACACGACATTTGGCCGGCGCCTGCTCCTCCTCCCAAGGAGGAGCTGATAAAGGAAAGCGGCAACCCAAACAACATGAATGGCGACTTCAAGTGGACCGCCAAGGAGTTCATGATTGCGACACTCAAGGGCGTGTCGCAGGTCACATTCGTAGAGAACTGGAAGACGGGTGCATTTTGGGTAGTCGGCCTAACGCTTGCGTTTGAGCTCTCGCCCTTTATCAGCGGCGTGCAGGATAGGCCGTGGTGGACCAACGCCTACACGTCGCAGTGGGATCCGACTTCGCCGCTGTACCTGGCCGGGGTCATGGCACTCATCGGCTCTGGCATCGGCGCGGCAATGTCGATACTTACAAAGCTGCCAACTGCGGAAACGAGGATGGGTCTGCACGGGTTCAACCAGGTGCTTGTGATGATAGCGCTTACCAGCTTTGTCCCCCTGACCCCGCAGTCGTTCATGATGGCCGTGTTTGCAACAATAGGTTGCTCTTTTCTTATGCCTGGCCTGCAGAAGTTCTTTGGCCAGTGGGGCCTGCCGGCGCTCACCGGCCCGTTCGTCTTTACTGCGTGGATATTCCTCCTTGCGACTTCGGGCTTTATGCACATCCCTGCTGGGATAGGATGGTCGAGGCCATGAGAGTCGAAAGGGTTTGTGGGGCCAGGAATTTTTCTTCAGGTACCTTACCACGCGTCTCTGTGTACATGCATATGTGCGGCGCGAGTGAAAATGAACCCGGACATTTTTGACAGGTTCGTAATGCAGCACAGGGAAAACTTGCCCGGCTTGTCCGACTCTGAAAAGGTGAGGGAATACATAGAATGGTGCCGGGGAAACCATATGGAAGAAGCTATCCTGCGGCTGAGCTCTGCAAGCAAGGGTGGTTGGTCAAGGAACTTTACGCTTGACTTTACCACCGAGCGGGTCATAGTTTCAAGGAAAGGCATTCTCGCAAAGTTTGCCGACCTAGGGTACGTGGCAGGGCTTGCGCCGTACCCTTACCTGCTTACCATGAATAATAATAAAAATAACGCAAAGAAGAATAATGCCACCGCTCCCAAGATCCGCAAGCAAGCAGATTTTGTTCCAGAGGATCTCGTTCAGAATGAAAATTTTGAGCGTTCAATCTGGTATTCTGATATACGCGAGCTTGCCCTCCGCAAGGGATGGGAGACGATGGTCACTAACATGATGGGCCGGGCCATAGTGTCAAATTTTCTGACCATCAGGACCATTGACGGCAAGATCCATGACTTTACGTTGCCGGTGACCAAGAACGGCTTGTACGAGTCCATCTTTTTCTGGCTTGGAGTCGCCGTTCCAATGGGGATAGTTGAAAAGTAATGTACCACACGGAGATTCAGTCGACGTCGGCTAAATCTGTGGTTTTCCGGCGCGTTTTTCCTGCATATTGTCATCATTATTTATTGAGCCGTTTAGTTTTCTAAATCTAAAATAGTTCACCACTCTATCGGACGTTGAGAGGTCATGCAAACAAAATGATGCTTGCACCAAGAGAGATGGAAAAGATGTGGATCTGGACGGCTGCGCAGATCGCTGGAGGAAGGAAGGAGCGGGGTATAAAACTGAATTACCCTGAGACGGTTGCTTATATAGCAAACTACGTCGTCGAGGGCGCAAGAGAAGGAAAGACCGTCGCGCAGCTGATGCAGTCCGCCCGGACCATCCTGAAGAAAAGCGATGTGATGGAAGGCGTGCCAGACATGATTCATACAGTCCAAGTGGAGGCGACTTTTCCCGACGGCACAAAGCTGGTCACCGTGCATGATCCTGTACAATAGAGTGATAGAGGTAAATGAAAAATGGTAAAACAGCAAAAAAAAGGAGCAGTAGCAGCAGAGGAGAAAGAAGGAGGGAGAGGTCAAGCCAAAAGAATGTCGCTCTCTCCCCAAGCGGCAAAAAGGAGGTCGCAGCAAGGCCAATGATGCCCGGCGAATACATTTTAGATTCAGAGCCGGTGTTGTGCAACACGAACAGAAAGACGATAAAAATCACCGTAAAGAACAAGGGAGACAGGCCATGCCAGATAGGCTCGCACACGCATTTCTTTGAAGTAAACCGCGCACTTGACTTTCCGCGGGAAAAGGCGTTTGGCTACAGACTCAACATACCGGCTGGCACGTCGATACGGTTCGAGCCAGGGGACAGCAAAGAGGTAGAACTGTGTGAAATAGGGGGCGCTAGAGTCTGCTATGGATTCAACGGCCTGACAATGGGCAGCCTGAATTCGAGCATTGTCATGCGCACAGCAGTCGAAAAAGCCCAGAAGCAGGGCTTCAACGGAGCATAGAAAGAAGGAGGAAGAGAGGATATATGGTTCTAAAACTAACTCGCAAACAATACACCGACCTGTTCGGGCCTACCACGGGCGACAAGGTGAGGCTTGGAGACACG
Source organism: Nitrososphaera sp. (assembly GCA_035547955.1). Classification (GTDB taxonomy): domain Archaea; phylum Thermoproteota; class Nitrososphaeria; order Nitrososphaerales; family Nitrososphaeraceae; genus Nitrososphaera. Next base: position 7,368 of record DASZTR010000005.1, read on the forward strand.
GACCTCCAGATAGAGATAGAAAAAGACCTGATAACGCCCGGCGACGAGTGCGTTTTTGGCGGAGGTAAGACCCTCCGCGACGGCCTTGCCCAGACTTCGGGCGTGACTAACAAAAACGGGGCCCTGGACTATGTCATAACAAACGCGGTCATCCTGGACCCTATGCTCGGCATAGTCAAGGCCGACATCGGCATCAAGGACGGCAAGATAGCCGGTGTAGGCAAGGCCGGAAACCCGCTGACGATGGACGGTGTAAACCCGAACATGGTGGTGTCAGCCTGCACGGAGGCGACGGCAGGCGAGCACACGATATGCACCGCAGGCCACTTTGATACGCACATACACATGATTTCGCCGCAGCAGTACATAGACGGCATCAGCAACGGCATCTGCAACATGATTGGTGGAGGCACGGGCCCGGCAGACGGCACTAACGCGACTACGTGCACGCCCGGCGTGTACAACATTAGCCGGATGATGGAGGCAGTCGAGGACACGCCGATGAACTGGGGCTTTTTGGGCAAGGGGAACGACTCTCACCCGACCCTTGCGACCCAGATGGAGCAAATAGAGGCAGGCGCATGCGGCCTGAAAGACCATGAGGACTGGGGAACGACCGCGGCCGTCTTGGACGCTTCGCTCCGGGCTGCCGACCTTACAGATACGCAGGTGGCAATCCACACCGACTCTATAAACGAGTGCGCTTATGTCGAGGACACCATCAACGCCATAGACGGCAGGGTGGTGCACACGTACCACACCGAAGGAGCCGGCGGGGGACACGCGCCAGACATAATGAAGATAGCCGGAGAGATGTTTGCGCTCCCGTCATCAACCAACCCGACAAGACCGTACACCAAGAATACCGTGGATGAGCATCTGGACATGCTTATGTTCTGTCACCACCTGAACCCTGCAGTGGCAGAGGACGTGGCGTTTGCAGAATCCCGAATACGCGCAGAGACCATAGCCGCAGAAGACGTCCTGCATGACGAAGGCGTGCTCTCCATGTACTCGTCAGACAGCCAGGCTATGGGAAGGATAGGAGAGGTGGTCATCCGCGCGTGGCAGACTGCAGATAAGATGAAGAAGATGAAGGGCCGGCTGCCGCAGGACGACGCGGCCGACAACGACAACTTTAGGGCAAAGAGGTACATTGCAAAGACCACGATAAACCCTGCTATAACGCACGGCATTTCTGACTACCTTGGCTCGCTTGAAGTGGGCAAGTACGCGGACATCGTCATGTATCCGATGGCGTTCTTCCCTGCCAAGCCCAAGATGGTGATGAAGGGCGGGTTCATCGCGTGGTCGATAATGGGCGACCCCAACGCGTCGCTGCCGACACCTGAACCTGTGTATTACAGACCGATGTTTGGTGCGATGGGCAAGGCAGTCCACAAGACGAGCTACACCTTTGTGTCCAAGAGGTCGATTGAGCTAGGCGTTCCGCAAAAGCTGGGCCTTGAAAAGATCTGCCTGCCAGTCAAGAACTGCAGGAGCATAAGCAAGAAGAACATGGTGTGGAACGACGCGACTCCCAAGATAACCATAGACCCAGAGACATACGAGGTCACGCTGGACGGCAAAATAGCGACTGTCGGACCCGCCGACGAGCTGGCGCTGGCGCAGAGGTACTTCATGGCTTAACATAGGAGAAGAAGAATCTAGCACCCGTGCATGTGTACAGAGGGCTCTCTCCCACCCTGCCTCTTTTCTTTATTTTTTCAATCCCTTGCATGAAATTCCCAATTTTTTCATGGAAATGCAATATACCTTTATCTCGTTGGAAATGGAAACGGCATCCGGCGACAATATAACATATGTCTTCATCTGCACCCAACTATGGAGTCTGGCGTCCGATAGCAGAGCATGTGGAGTACAACGCCCTGGAGTCAAATTCGAGCGCCGTAATGGCGGTGGCCGACTGCGTGAGGACGACCCTGGGCCCAAAGGGTCTGGACAAACTGCTCATAGACCAAGCGATGAACAGGCACGTCTCTAACGACGGCGTCACTATCCTGCTCTCGCTCAAGGCCATACATCCCGTTGCGAGGATGATAGTAGAGATAGCAGAGAGGCAGGAGCAGCTGGTCGGAGACGGCACTACGACGGCGGTGGTCATGTCTGCCGAGATGATAAAGGAGGGCAAGCGGCTTATCAAGGAGCTTGGCGTCCATCCGACCAAGGTTGTGGAAGGCATCGAAAGCGGCGTTAGGCACGCCTGCCGTCTCTTAGAAGAAGACGCCCGATCAATTTCAATAGGCGACAAGGAGCTAGAGAGCGTGGTAATGACCTCGCTTTCGTCAAAGCTTGACGGTGCGCGGCTTGCCGAGATGGTCATCACCGCCCTGAGGACTGTGGGCGAGAACGCCAAATACAATGGCGAGTATGACTTTGGCAAGGCCATCATGGTGCTCCGCAAGACCAACATGGAAGACCGGATAGTCAACGGGATAGTGCTTGAGCGAAAGAGGCTCGATCCAGAAGTCCCGCAGGAAGTGAAGGGAGCAAGGATATTGATCACAAAGATGGATCTAAAGCCAGTCAAGGAGTCGTGGATAAAGGAGAACAAGAACTACCAGGAGATTCTGCTCATGGAAAATGATAGGCTGGCCAAGTCGCGGGAAATGGTCGACGCAATGATCAAGACCGGCGCAAACGCCATCTTGATAGCGTCGCCGGAGGTCGACCAGGCAGTCGAGGACATGCTGGTGGCAAGGGGCATCTTTGCCGCACGGGTGGCCGCAGACGAGATCGACCACCTGACAAGGTACACCGGCGCAAAGCCTATACGGGTGGCCGATGACCTGAAAAACCGGCAAGACATCCTGGGCAAGTCCGAGCGGATATACGAAGACGAGGACAACGGCATCATATACATCGAAGGAGGCGCCGGCCGCAACATGGTCACTATGGTAGTCTCGGGGACCACAAAGGAGACGTCGCTTGAGAGGTGGCGGGCGGCAATCGACGGCGTGAACGCAGCGGAGGCGGCCCTTAACACGGGCGTAGTCCCGGGCGGGGGATCTGCAGAACTGCACATAATGGACAAGGTGAAAAACGCAAGGCTCAAGGGGCTTGAGCAGGTGGGCCTTGAAGTGGTCGCCTCTGCTCTTGAGAGCATAATGCGTCAGATACTCACTAACGCGGGATTTAACGGCCTTGAGCGGGTCATGACGGCCAAGACCTCTCCGCCCGGCTACGGCATCGACATCAACTCCGGCGAGCCGGTGGACATGTGGGAGGCCGGAGTCCTAGACCCGCTTTTGGTCAAGACTATGGCGTTAAAGGCCGCCGGCGAAATAGCCAAGTCGGTGCTGCGCATAGACAGGAACCTTGCGGCGGAAGACCTGAGCCCGCAGGCAATGACCGAAACAAAGAGGTGAAATGGTGCAAATTGCAAATCAGGCACTGCGTTGAAGAAGCAAACGTGGACAAGGACAGCATGAAGGTGATAGACCCGCTGCAAATAAGGCACGTCACGGTGCTCGCTGGCAAGGTCGAATCCATGTCAGGCCTGATTGACCCCGCCTCGCACCTGAATCTCGACTTTCCAGATCACCGGGTAACGACCTGCATCATTGCGGAAAAATTTGAAAAAGACTCCACCGTACGGATGGATGACAACGGCATGATCTTTGCGACTGTCGACAGGTCGGCGTACCAACACTATGGGGCGGTTGACTATACGCGGAGGCTGGTAGACATGATAAATGCCGTAAAGGAGAAGAAAAAAGATGTCGTCCTGGTTGGCGAGGAGTCGCCAACGTTGTCAGCAGCAACAATGTCGAAAAGAAAAAAGGGGCAAGATGAATAACAGGGGGCATGCGGTGACAACAATGATGATAACCGCGACTTCAATCCTTGGCAACGTCTATCGCGACCCGTTACTGAAGGAAAAATACCACAAAATCCCTGGCGAGTCTGTGAAGATAAGCCGCATGGAGTCGCAGAGGGTGCGGATGCGCAAGTCCTCTAACAAGGGCACGGACATTGCGATCACGCTGCCGCCTGGCAGCCGGCTCCATCACGGCGACGTCGTGCTTGACACAGACGACAAGATGGTGATAGTGGAGCTAGAGCCGGAAAACGTCGCGGTGGTACAAGTCAGGACGGACAGCTTGCACAAAGATGACCTGATAGAGGTGGCGGTAAAGATAGGCCACACGATCGGGAACCTGCACAGGCCAATCAAACTGGAAGAGGACAAAATCTATTTCCCTATACAGGCCGAATCTGAGCTTGACATGTTCCACAAGCTCTTTGGGCACGTAAACGAGCACGTGGAGATCAAGAGCGCCAAGATGGTCTTTGAGCCAGAGGATGAAATGACGGCGGTGGAGCACGTACATGAGCACTGACCTGTCTGATCTGAGCATGATGCAGCTGTCCGACTCGTTCTTCCCGACAGGCATGTACGCAACCTCAAACGGGCTTGAGGCGCTCCTATACAGTGGGCGAAAAAAGCTAGAGCCGAAAGAGCTCCGCGACCTCATCGGCACATACATCGCGCAACAGATGGGCCCCGCAGACTGCGCGGCGCTTGGAAACGCCTATGAATATGCATCCAAGTCCGATGTCGAAAACGTCATCTACGTGGACAGGCTGCTGCATTCAATGAAGCTGGTGAAGGAAATAAGGGACGCCTCTGCAAGGTCGGGAACCCAGATGCTGCGGTGCACCAGCTTTTTCGTCACGGGTAACAACAAGGCGCTCAACGGATACGCCGCCGCGATAAAGAGCGGCCGTGCCTTTGGCCCGTACCCTGTCGCACTGGCAGTTTCGTGCAACGCGCTGTCGATCCCAAAGAGAAAGGCGGGGCTTGCCATGTTGTACTCTTTTTCGGTGGGGATGGTAGGGGCGGGTCTGCGGCTTGGCATGTTCTCGCACCTTGAAGGCCAAAAGGTGATAGACGAGCTAAAGCCCGCCATGATACGAGCCGTCAATGAAAACATTGACAGGCCCGTCGAGGGCATGTGGCAGTTTGCCCCGCAGATAGACATAGTCCAGATGTCACACGAAAAAATGGCCTCTAAAATGTTTATTACTTGATCTGGGCGCTCTACACTCGGAGAGAAAGAGGAGGAGAAAAAAATCACATGAGCGGTGCGTCAACGACTAGGATCCCGCGGGTTGGTATCGGAGGCCCTGTCGGATCGGGCAAGACTATGCTGATAGAGATGGTGGTGCCGATCCTGGCGTCCAAGGGGTACAAGGCCGGCATCATCTCAAACGACGTGATCTCGCGGGAGGATGCCGACAGGATGAGGAAGAACCTTGCCACCCAGCAGCACCTTGTGCCTGAAGAGCTGGTGATAGGACTGGCGACGGGCGGCTGCCCCCACACCGCAGTCAGAGAAGACCCGTCGATGAATATTTCAGTCGTAGAAGAGATGGAGTCAAAGCACGGCTACCTGGATCTCATACTCATAGAAAGTGGGGGGGACAACATCACCACAACCTTCAGCCCTGCACTTGCTGACTATTTCATCTATATAATAGACGTGTCAGGGGGCGACAAGTACCCTAGAAAGCGTGGACTTGGGATAGAGACGTGCGACCTCTTGGTGATAAACAAGATCGACCTGGCCCCGTACGTCGGCGCCGACCTTGCGGTGATGGAGGCCGACGCAAAGGCAATCCGGGGCAGCAAACCTTTCGTGTTTGTAAATTGCAAAACCGGACAGGGAGTTCGGCAGGTCGCCGACAACATCATCAGAGATGTCCTGTTCGAGTCGCCGCCAAAGGCGCCTGCAGCCCTCTAATTGTAAAGTAATGATGATATGACAAAGATAACCAACGCTGCTACTGCTGCTACAAGTGACGTCAATGACCTGGCATACTACATCCCTGATTCGATACCTCCTGAAGTGCAGGCGTACGGGTCAAAGAAAAAGCTTGACCAGCTCGGCGTCGGAAACCCCGGCAAGCTCGGCGGTCTGATACTGGGGCTTGAGCGTGACGAGCAGAACGGCAAGACCGCAGTAAAGGAGCAGTACTCCAAAGTCCCGCTTTACACGCAGCGGGCCCTGTACCTAGAAGAAGCACTCCCCTCGATGGCGTACCTCTACATCATTTCACCGTCCGGCGGGATACTCCAGGGCGACAGGTACCGGATGGACATCCGACTCCGGAAAAACGCCCTTGCGCACATCACGACGCAGGGCGCCACGCGCGTCTATCGGATGGAAAAGAATTTTGCGACGCAAATGGTAAACATCGACGTCAGTGAAGGATGCTATTTTGAGTACATTCCCGACCAAATAATACCGTACGTCGACTCGCGTTTTTACCAGGTAGCCAACCTGCGCGTCCATGACAACGCCACTTTGGTATACTCGGAGATAATGACCCCAGGCAGGGTCGCAAGGGGAGAGTCGTGTGCGTACGATATCTGCTACATGAAGGCCAAGGCCACTAACCAGGACGGCAAGCTGCGGTTTGTAGACGTTGCCATCTTGGAGCCAAAAAAGAGGAGCATGAAGGCTTTTGGAGTGCTGGAAAACCACGACACGGTGGGGAGCATGTACGTGCTTGTGCCGTCAAAATATGTCACCGGACTCAATGACAAAATTAACACGGCCCTAAACGGCTTCTCAAAAGACCTCTACGTTGGCACCAGCATCCTCCCAGATAACTCGGGAGTAATAGTTAGGATGCTCGGAGACACTGCAAACCTGCTGCGCAACGCGGCCTTTGAAGTCGTAAGGGAGACAAGAAGGACAATACTCGATGCGCCGTTTAGCGGCATCAGAAAGGCATAACTTTTCTCTACCTCTATCTCTATCTTTGTCTTTTACCGGTGACCCAGAACTCTGTAACCTTTACACTGTGGCCTTTTTCATGCCGGTGCGCCTCGACTTCTGGCCTGTTGTCAAATACACAATTGCAATCCTCGCACCATGCTGTGATGCTCATCCTGCTTTTGTCAAACGCGTTCAACCTAAGTGTACTCTCTCTCCCTTGTATGTATATGTGTGTATTATACTGCCAATAGTTTGCTATAAAGCCTTCATGAACTCATCGTCATTTCATTTGCTGTCAGCAGCGGCATCGACTACAATGATGGAAGAGCGTATAGCACTATCTGTGCCAAACTGACTTTTGAGGAATTCAACAAACTGGTCGTAGCAGCCGCTCCCTTCAAATACCCTTGTGACAAGCACACCGTCAAACATTGCAATGCTTGCAGTAATGCGATTGTGGTCAAGCATGGCCTGCACCTTTGTCTTTTCGCTTTCCATCGTCAAGGTTACGTTGTGTTCACCGGATTTATTCTGTGTCTTTACAGATATTGTCATTATTTTCCAGCCTGATGCCTATCCAATTCAGATATCTGAACTCTGTATGTGATCATTTTGTATTGTGCTAACTCTATATCGCAAGGACTTCCTGTATGGTCAAGATCCCGTTGTCTCCGACCATCCTCTTGATCTGCGGGAGGATTGGCTCCAGCTTGGAGCGCTCGTCGATGACCTCTATCCGGATAGGCATGTTTACCGTGATCCCTTCAATCTTGGTAGATGACCTGCCGCGTTTGCCAAACCCGTCGATGCCCGTCAATACAGTCGCGCCTAGGACTCCTGCGTCCTTTAGGAAATCGAGCAATTTTAAGTAGAGCTTCTTTCCCCTCAGCTCGTCATTTTTCTTGAAGAAGATGGTTAGAACCCACATTTTCATTTTCATCAGTTGCAGCACCTGTCTCCCTGTTGTTGTACTACTGCTATCGTCATCGGCAATGCGTACACACATACATATACACACACTTTGAATATATACAAATTAGAAAAGAGGGTTCTGTGCGCTGGATGTTTTTTCCGTCTAAATAACTGGTTTTTTCTCTGAAAGAAAAAGAGGAGGATGGTAAAAAATATCACACGTCATTATCATTATCATTATCATTATTATTTATAACGAGCATGGCCTTACCCTGCCATATTGAATAAGAAGGAGGAGGAAAGGAGGGGGGCAATGACGTACCGCGACGCCGGAGTTGACATCGGCAAGATCCGCACCGCTCAAAAGTCGATAGGGGACATCATCTCCGCCACCCACAAGATGATCCCTGCAGGCAAGGTGCTTTCCGGCTTTGGGCATTACGCAGGGCTCATTAGGCTCGGCTCGCAGACGCTTGCGCTGCACTCCGACGGGGTGGGCACAAAGGTGCTGGTCGCCCAGCTCATGAACAGGTTTGACACCGTGGGAATCGACTGCGTTGCAATGAACGTAAACGATATCATATGCGTCGGAGCAAAGCCCGTGGCGTTCCTCGACTACATAGCGCTCAGGCAGGCAAACGAAAAGCTTCTGGAGCAAATCGCGCACGGGTTGGCAGAGGGCGCAAGGCAGTCGCAGATGGCAATTGTGGGGGGCGAGACTGCCGTCTTGCCCGATATTATTGCAGGTGAGGAAAACGCGTTTGACCTCGCCGGCACGGTGCTTGGGATGGTGGAGGGTGGCAAGCCCTTGGTTGGAACCGCGATAACGCCCGGTGACGTCATCCTCGGAGTGGAGAGCAGCGGGCTGCATTCAA
>DASZTR010000006.1:0-3048 GCA_035547955.1 Nitrososphaera sp.
CCTTGCTTGTAAGTTATACGCGTGCAAGGGCGGAGTCTCTGGGCGTAGAGTTGAAAGGCATCGGTATTGGCGAGCGAGCAGAGCGCATGCTAATCCTTGCAATATTCGGGTTCATTCCTTTCAGGGGCATGTCTGCAGGCAACGGCGCGATTGAATGGGCAGTAATCATCGTGTCAATAGTCGCTGGGATTACGCTTGTACAGAGAATAGTGGCGAGTGCAAGAAAGTTATGAAAATAGTAAATGCAATATAGAAAAATTGGGTTTACCAGAGCCTTCCGCCCGTACGGCGTTCTGCCTCTGATCTGACCTTTACAATTCCCCTATGGACGGCGCATGATACGCAATAGAACTTGACGTCCGTCGACATTGGGATATAGGCGCCCTGTGCCTTTAGTTCCTTGGCAAGCGTGGGCTCGACAAGCGTGATCCTGCCTGTGACCTTCTTGGCCTTGTCACGGGGGACAAGGGCACCACACTGGCTGCAGTGCACAACACCTGAGCTGCCTTTACCGCCCTTGGAACGGCCACGGCTTGCTCGTTTCTTTGGCATAGGCGGGATTGCCATCTGCCATACTTTAAATCTTGTGCTTCAAGATTACAACAAGGTTTACATTCGCAAGTGATCTAACGCTCTAAAGTCTCTATCACACTAAGACCATCCATGCATGCTTATCAAGTCGTTTCTATCTGCTGTGCGAGACTACTATTAGGAATGCATTATTATTTAACGATCCTCATCTGAGGCTCAAATGGCCTTTTCTAGCTCCTTTTTAGCTAGGAAATGTATGTAACGACCTTTGGAATTTCTTGAAAATTGGCTATTTTTATGGAAAAACGATACAAGGTCAGAAAAGTTTGCCCGCAAAGCTTATAGCTATGATGAGAGACTATGTACTTCAAGGGCAAAGCGTCCTTGTACCGTCATCCCAAAAAAGGTCGCAGGGACGCTCAGAAAAGCCCTTTTATTATACTTTGGAAAAAATGCAATTGCGATGAAGATAGGGATCGCCTCGCACATCGTCCTTGACACGATAAAGGATGCAGACGGCGCGCTGGTCGAGAGCATCGGAGGTCCGCCATGTTACTGTGGAATAACCGCGAGGCGTTTTGACCTCGGAGTCGAGCTTGCGACGATGGTCGGAGGTGATTTTCCAGAAGAGCAGAGGAACTTTCTTCGCGATAACTGCATCACGTTAAGAGATGACAGGAATGTGGCAAAGAACGCACAGACTACTCGTTTTCTGCTTGAAAGAACGAGGGAAGGTGGCGATTCGCGCAAGCTGTTCTTGCAGTCAAAATGCAAGCCTATTTCAGAAGAACATGTGCAGGATGCGAAGGTCGACTGCTGGCTTGTCAGTCCAGTTCTAGACGAGATTCCGCCAAGCACGCTTGCTGCGATAAAGCAAAACCGCGGAAAAGGAGACTTTGTAATGCTTGACCCGCAAGGCTACATGCGCAGGGCAGGCCCCGATGGTAGCATATCCTTTATTGACAGGCTCGACATAGACCTTGCAGGCATTACAGCTCTCAAGGCAGACAGGCAGGAAATGTCTGCGTTGACAGGCACAGTTGACGGAGAGGGAGATGGTGGCATCGTCAAAGGGATGCAAGCCCTCCAGGCAAGAGGAGTCGAGTTTGTCTTGGCCACGGAGCACAGGTCGGTCCACCTGCTCCACAAGAGCATGCACTACTGGGTAAAACTCCGCGACATCGACACGCCAGACTCGACAGGCGCAGGAGATATACTTGCTGCAGCCTTTACATGCGGATATGTAAAGGAAAAGGATCCTCTGTGGGCGCTATGCTTTGGCGCCGGCGCGCTGCGCGCCGCGCTTGAAACCAAAGAGGTAGGTCTTGCCAAGATCCCCCAGATGAACAAGATAGAGTCGAGTGCCTCCTATTTTTACAACACAGTGAGCTTTAGGCGGCTCTGACCTAGATTTAAATCAGGCGGTGCACATAGGAATGCGGTTAATTAATGAAGGTAGCCCTCTGGGGTGTTGACTCGCGCGACGGTGCACTTGTCACGAAGATCAAAAAGACCTTGGATCCGCTCGGCGTAAAATCCCAGATAATGAAGGACGGCGACTATGGCGCTGCTTCAGAGGTTGACATGGTGCTTGTCGCCGGGGGAGACAGGGCCATCCTGGAATATTTTCACAAGGTGACTGCGGCTTCTGCGCCGGCGCTTGGCATATACGAGACAGACTCTACTGGCTTTCTTGCCCAGCTGGACGTCCATGACTTGGAGAAGGCGATAGCGCGCCTGAAAAGGGGTGAGTACAAGGTCGACGAAGTCTTTAGGCTTGCGGTGAGGGTGGACGGCAAGGAGGTCGACCCTGTCCTTAACGACGTCGCAGTTTTCCCAAGCAAGAGCGCGACTTTGATGGAGCACGTCCTGAAGATAGACGGCAGGGACATATGGCACGACAACAGCGACGGCATCATAATATCTACTCCGACAGGTTCGACTGCGTACACCATGTCTGCGGGCGGGCCAATGGTGATCCAAAAATCCCAGGTGTTTGTAGTAGTCTCGGTAAACTCGCTTGATAACACCCGCAGGCCGCTCGTAGTCCCAAATGAAGCCAGCATCGAGATTTCAGACATCACAAGCCGCTACCACTGCGAAGTGGTACTGGACGGGGGAAGGCGCGTCAGGGTGAGAAACACGCTAGAGTGCTCCAAGCACGCTTTTCCGGCGCGGCTTGTGCGCACTGCCGATGATTCCGCCGCTTCGATCATGGCAAAGAAAGTGCGCCTTGCAGAAGACATGCTAAAGATGCCGCCGAGCGCAAAACTGATACTAAAGACCCTAGAGTACGAGGGTGCTCTCAGCCAGAAGGATTTGGCCACAAGGACAATGCTTCCAGAGCGCACCGTCCGGCTCTCGCTTTCCCACCTCATCGGCGGCGGCTACGTCAAGAAAAAGATGTCGCTCCGCGACGCAAGGCAGAGGATCTATGAGCTCAAGATCTAGCGGCAGCCCTTACAAAGGCATCAAACGCCTCTTCTGGCTTGCCTGGCTTGCTTGAAAACTCGGCGT
>DASZTR010000007.1:0-11229 GCA_035547955.1 Nitrososphaera sp.
GTGGGAGATGCCGCAGGCCAGACCAAGCCCACCACCGCCGGCGGGATATACACGTGCGGCGTGGGCGGGTTGCTGGCTGGTCGGGCCGTCGCAAAGGCAATCACTGGAGGTGACGACGGCGATTGTGACGTCACACTGGGCTATTACCAGAAGGAATGGTCCGCGATGTTCGGCGAAGAGTTCTCCAAGATGCTCCTTGCCCGGCGTCTGTTGGAGAGGCTTGACAACAGGGCGCTTGACGACCTGTTTTCTGCGATACCAAAGGACAAGCTGGAGGACGTGTCGTCTACGGGCGACTTTGACTTTCATGCTGCCGCTCTTGGCAAGATGCTGAACGTAAAAAGCGCCAGCAAGATGGCAAAAGCACTGCTTGGCAACGAAATCCGCCGGCTGGTCGAGGGCTAGATAGATATAAATTCGGAATCGGCGACTTGACCGTCATGTCGAAGCAACTGTCTTTGCCGGTCTGCACTTCATGCAGCAGGCCGATAATGCCTAACGATGAATGCGTAAAATTCTACTGTCCCAACTGCGGTTATGTCCTCCTGTGGCGCTGCGAATCGTGCCGCGAGTTTGCAAGGCCCTACAAGTGCGTGGGCTGCAGCTTTGAGGGTCCGTAGGTATGGCGCGCCTGGTTGCAAGGATAAAAGTCCTCCCAGCAGATGCTGACATCAACATCGACAGCATCATAGAGGGGTTGAAGAGAAGCGTTCCGCAAGGGATGGAACTCAAGGGCCACGCCAAGGAGCCAATAGCCTTTGGCCTTAACGCGGTCATCGGCGACTTCATGTTAGACGACGCGGAAGGACAGATGGACAAGCTTGAGGAGGCCGTCCGCGGCGTGCAGGGTGTCGGCGAGATCGAAGTTATGAACATCAGCCGCGCGTCGGTCAAGATGAAGTAGAAATAATGATGATGTTGTTCTCGAAAAAATCGCCGGAGACCAGTGCAAGTTGAAGAAGGCCAAGGCAGGCAGCGACGAATCACCGCAAGTCCAGCTGAGGGTGGCCGAGGCCAAGCACCGGGACGTGGGCAAATGCAGGGCGCGACTTGACCCGCACTACATGGAACAGATCGGCGTGCAGCCCGGTGAGGTCGTAGAGATAACTGGCAAGCGCGCGACTGCCGTCACCGCGTGGCCTGCGGACGACGAGGAGCAGGAAACGGACATAATACGCATAGATGGGCAAACGAGGAAGAACGCTGGCGTAGGCTTGAACGACCTTTTATACGTGAGAAAGGCCGAGAGCAAGGCTGCAAAGAGCATAACGCTAATGCCTATAGGCGACAGCAACATTACGGTAGACAAGGAGTTCTGCGAGTTTGTAAAGGGCCGGCTCAAGGGCTTTCCGATGAGTGAGGGCGACGAGATTTCAGTCGTCATCCTGGGCAACTCCATGGATTTCAAGGTGCAAAAGGTATCTCCAAAGGCCATTGTTCGCGCCGAGCGCTCGACCAAGCTTGCGATAATGGCTGAGACCGCACAGGACCACAAGCCACGCGTGACCTATGAGGAGATAGGCGGCATGAAGGAGCAAATAAAGCGCCTGCGCGAGATAGTCGAGCTCCCGATGCGCCATCCCGAAGTCTTTGCCCGGCTTGGCATAGAGCCGCACAGTGGCATCCTGATGTACGGGCCGCCGGGGACCGGCAAGACCCTCATCGCCAAGGCGCTTGCGTCAGAATCCGAGGCCAACTTTTTCATAATAAACGGCCCCGAAATAATGAACAAGTACTATGGCGAGACCGAGGCGCGCCTGCGCGACATATTCAAGGAGGCAAAGGAATCGTCGCCTTCGATAATATTCATCGACGAGATTGACGCGATTGCGCCAAAGAGGGAAGAGGCGTTTGGAGACGTGGAAAAGCGCGTCGTGGCGCAGCTCCTCGCGCTCATGGACGGCATGCAGGAGCGCGGCCAGGTCATAGTCCTTGGAGCCACGAACCGCCCCGAAAGCCTCGACCCTGCCCTCAGGCGGCCTGGCAGGTTTGACAGGGAGATAGAGATAGGCGTGCCAAACGCGGAAGGGCGCCTTGAGATACTCCAGATCCACACAAGGGGGATGCCGCTCCACGACGACATCAACCTGCAAGAGCTTGCGTCTGAACTGCACGGGTACACGGGCGCAGACATCAAGGCGCTATGCAGGGAGGCCGCTATGAAGGCTCTCCGGCGCTACCTCCCAGAGATAGACCTTGAGGGCGACAAGATATCTCCTGAGGTTCTGGAGCAAATGGTGATAACGACGAGGGATTTTCGCGACGGCATCAAGGAGATAGTGCCTACTGCCATGAGGGAGTTTTACGTCGAAGTGGCAAGGGTAAAATGGACCGAGGTGGGCGGCCTGTACGACGCTAAGAGGGTGCTGCACGACAACCTCATCGCAGCAATACGTGAGCCAGAGAGCTTTGCCAAGATGGGGATAAAATCGCCAAAGGGCGCCCTGCTTTATGGCCCGTCCGGCACCGGCAAGACTCTCATAGCCAAGGCGCTTGCGACAGAGAGTAACGCCAACATCATAATAGTCAGGGGGCCGGAAGTCCTATCAAAGTGGGTGGGCGAGTCAGAAAAGGCGATACGCGAGATATTTAGAAAAGCCAAAACGTCTTCACCCTGCATCGTGGTATTTGACGAGCTCGATTCACTTGCACGGCCACGGGGCCAGAGCGAGGACGGCGCTGGAAACGAGCGCGTGGTCAGCCAGATACTGACGGAGATGGATGACGCCGGCAACTCAGGCGTCATTATCGTTGGGATAACAAACAGGCCGGACCTCATCGATCCATCGCTCCTTAGGCCCGGCAGACTCGATCTCATTGTCTACATCAGCCAGCCGGATGAAAAAGCCAGGTTTGAAATACTAAAGATAATAACCCAGCCAATGCCTCTTGAAAAGGACGTTGACCTAGCAAGCATAGCGCAGACGACGCGGAACTTTAGCGGGGCGGACCTCTTTGCGCTCTGTCGCGAGGCGGCAGTGGGCGCCATGCAGAGGAAATCTGCCACAATATCAAATGCTGACTTTGCGCAGGCGCTCCGGGTGGCAAGGCCGTCTATCACCAAGGAGGTAGAGGAATGGTACGAGTCGATGAAAAAGAGCCTCACATTCGCCATGCCAAAGCCAATCGACAAGAGCTTTTACGGATGATTGACGCTGATGGAAATGAGTGTCCATCCGAGAATATTGATTTTGTTTTAGTTGTTGTGTGTGTACTATATGATAATGGAGACTCGTTGTATGGATTCTGTCATCACGCTATGCCAGGTAAAACCATTTGCTAATCCTTGGCTTTAGTCAACTCATATGCGTATATTGCCTGCTTGTTATTGCATGAATGTGCAGGTATGTATCTGCTCTACCTAGACGACGTTTCCTCGTGCGAGAAACAATCGCAATTACTTTGGATGCATATTGATGCAAAGTCGTGCAGGCACTCTATGCTTATGCATTCCTGGCAGGTCAGTAGTTCTCCTTCCGCCATATCGAGTACATGTGTGCTCAAGATTATCTACAAGTACAGAATGCCGTGCAATAATATGGGCATAATGTACCCTCAACTTTTTATTTTGTTGTCTCAAGAATTCAATTCGCCACAAATGGCAAGTCGGCACCTTCTGGCCTAGGTCTGGCTTGTCTCCTTTTTCCTTTCTTTGCCAAAGTCGTATGTGAATAATGCTGATAACCACACATGATTGCAGGAGAAACGTAGCCTGTTAAATGCGGTTTTAACATTTTGGGTCTTGATAGTGGGAATGCAGGTTCTTGAATGGGAGTTCAGGTGTGATGGCTGTGGAAAAGAGGCGCAGATATTTCAAGCTGAAGGAGATTTTTGCCTTGATTGCTGGCAAAAGACTACCGAACCCACTATCGCCTAGCTGTTTGTCCGGTATTCTTTCTCTGGACATACTTTTTTATTAGCTGGCTAGGCGTAACTTCTTCTGTACATGTATATGCCGTCCTGTTGCATGCACTCCTATGGCTACCTTGCAAGTGATAAATCACTATTCCCTGCAGTCTCGAATGCATCCTCGTTGGAACTTGTTCGTTTGTCTGCCCATATTTCTACTGCAGGGGCGAGCCCGTACGATTGATGATTTGGTGTAGTGATATAAAATTATGAAGTATCCTCTGAGAAATCTGATATATGAAAAAATCAGGCAGGCCGGCAACACGACGGACGCCGACCTGATGAACGCGCTGTCAAAGGAAGGCATTACAATAGCTGACGCCGAGTTTAACAAGATCCTTCTCGACCTCGAGATATACGGCCTCATCCGGGTTGCCTGGATAACGAAGGAAAAGCGCAGGGTAGAACTTGTCGCTGACTCCGGCACTACGACAAGCTAGATGGGTATCTTGACGTAAAAGAGCGCGTCGACTGCGAGCGCTACAAATATTACGACCAGGTACGGCGCTGTGACTTTGTACGCCTTCCACGCAAACTCTGGTGTAGGGTTCTTGGTCAGCTTGTAGTGATAGATCAGCATGAGCGAGCCCGATATTGCCGCAACTACCGTGTAGAGGAGGCCTGGACCCGGATTCAAAAAGTAAAGGCCTACTGAATACGGGAGCAGTATCGCCGTGTTGGCGAGGATGTAGCTTGCAGCTCTCTGGTTACCGATGAGGACGGGGAGCATCGGAACCCTGACCGATGCATATTCTTCGCGCGCCCTTATTGCCAAACACCAAAAATGGGGCGGGGTCCACATGAACACCAGCCACCCGATTAGGAAGCCTAGCGGGTCCATCGAGCCGGTCACTGTGGCCCAGCCTGCCATCGATGCCGCGCTCCCTGCAAAGCCGCCTATTACGATGTTCCAAGCGTTGTTGCGCTTTAGCCAAGCAGTGTATATTATGACGTAAAAGAATATCCCGAGCGCTATCATGCCAGTAGCCATAGGGTTGAGGGTGAACAATGCCACGATAACAGAGAGCGCGCTCACACCAAGGCCGTACGCAAGCACGCTTTTGGCCGACAGCCTACCTGCGGGGATCGGCCTCTTGGCGGTCCTGTCCATGATCTTGTCAATGTCGCGGTCGTAATAGTGGTTCAGAGCGCTTGCGCCCATAGACGCAAGTGTGCCTGCAAGCGTGAGAAAGCCGAGCTTGAACCAATCGACATCCCACGCAACGTTTGGCGTCGCGTCAAAGCGGGTGGCGGCAAGGTACGAGGTGACCGCCGTAATCACCAAGACGACTACTATTCTTGGTTTTGAAACCTCGACAAAGTCGCGTGCAGTCACGCTATGAGCCTCTCAAAGTCAGTAACGCTGACTTGCATTTAATTTATTCGGATACTGGAGTCAGACGACGAAACGCCTAAAGTTTGACAGTTGAAGCTTGAAAAAAGTCAGCACCTTGCGCCTGAGGATGGCATGCTCTGCATCTGAAAGGCCGCATGCGCATTTCTTCTTCTTATCGTCGTCCAAGCCATGCAGCTCTGCAACGGCATACACCTTGGCTATCTTGTCTCTTGCCTCTGCAAAGTCGTACAAGCCCTTGTCAACCCTGTGGGTGTGCTCTAGCATGTCCAATAGGTTCACCGTGGTAAGCCAGGCGTCTGCTACTGTGTCGCCTTCGCCCACATCAAAAACGTCTGCAATGGACAAGTTGGTGTTATCAGCACCGAGTCCTGCGAAACCCAGACATTAAGGCGAGTGGTCAACAATTTTAGAGTGCAGAAAAGATTAATTATGCCAGAAAAGCCCCCATAGCCAGAGACACATGACTGACTGGGATCTGCTGACACCCGGTATTGGTCTTACGTCCATCGGCATTGTTGGCGTAGGCATCTCGCTTTCTGGCATTGCCAAGACTTTCCTTGACGGCATGAACGCAGTCACCCTCCTCACCATGTTCTTCGGTATGATATTTCTCGCTTCCGGGCTTTTCAAGGATGGCTTTCCTTCGACAGGTAGAGCCAAGTCAGCGACGTTTATCACTCTCGGCTTTCTCGTGACCTTTGGGGTCGCAGCCGCAGTAACAGTGAGCGTCCAGGTGCCGAGCATCTATGCATACATTGGCGTCATGTCGATGATTGGGGTGCCGGGGGCGGTACTGGCCGTCACGTCGTATAGAAAACCCCAGTATGTTAAGGCGATGGGCGTGATATTCATTTTGGGGGCTGCAGTAGGAGGCATCACGTTCTACGCGTTTGGCCTTGTGACTCCAAAGATCCAACAACCCGCTCCAGAGGAAAAGCCGGCCGCTCCAGCAGTTCCTCAACCTACAAACATTGTCAAGGCAAGCGTTTTGCCTGGTGCCTCTGCGCAGGGCAACCCATCCTATGGTCCGAACCCGTTGGTAGTCGCCAAAGGTGACGGAGTAGAGTGGACCAACAAGGACAACGTTCCGCATACCGTGACTAGCAAGGCGGATAGCGGCAAGTCATTTAATTCCAACGTCATATCTCCAAACAAGACCTTCCTCCTCAACACGGCCACTCTTAAGGAAGGCGATTATGAGTACTATTGCACACTACACCCGTTCATGGATGGCATGCTCAAGGTCGGCGCAGCAGGTGCATCAAGCGCGGGCGCAAACGCAACTTCGAGCGCCACAGGGAATGCTACTTCTAGCGGCGCAAACGCGACATCAACTGCCGGCGCCAATGCTACCTCGGGCAGCAATGTTACTACTACTACTACGACGGCACCTGCAAACACTGGAACAAACAACGCCACCACTACTACAGCTGGGTCCAGCGCAGCCGGAGCAACTGTCACCGACGTTTCAATCGTAGTTGGTGCTTCAACTCCCACAAACGGCCAGTTTTTCTCACCTCCAGATGTCAAGACCACCGTTGGGAGCATGGTAACTTGGACCAACCACGACAATACGTTTCACACAGTGACATCCGGCAAGGTGGTGGATAACAAGCCCGAACCTGACAAGGTGTTTGACTCCGGGATCCTGAAGGTTGGCGCCAGTTTTCCATTCGTGTTTGAAAAGGCTGGCGAGTATGACTATTACTGCAGCCTGCACCCATACATGACGGGCAAGGTAACAGTCAGCTGATCGACCTTGCAGACCCTTTAAAAAAGAGCATAGTCCTTTCGCCGGCCCAGCTTTCAAAGCTGGAGGAGATCGCGAGGGCGTCTCTACCAAACGAATCATGCGCCTTTCTTATTGGCAGCGCCAGCATCCACCGGGATGAACAGGTAATGACCGTCACGGAGGTGCTGCCAGTAGAGGACGCGAATGCTTCGTACGCGTCATTTGAGATACCGCTGGACTCCTTGCTTAAAGCCTATGGCTATGCCGAGCGTGCGCGGCTGCAGATCTCCGGCATATTCCACTCACACCCGTCGCCGCCCTCGCCTTCTCAGACCGACAGGCGCTTTATGGAGATAAACCCTGTAGTGTGGGTCATCTATTCTACCACCGAGAACCGGTTCGCAGCCTGGATATATGAGAAAGACGTGCAACAAGTAAGCATTGTGTTGAGCAAAAAAGAAAGTGGTAGCTAGGGCGTCAGCCTGTCGGTGTCCCTCGGATAGAGGACGACGTCGCGCACGTTCTGTGAGCCTGTCAGAACCATTAGCAGTCTGTCGTAGCCAAGTCCCCATCCAGAATGCGGCGGCATGCCCCAGTCAAACGTCTTGAGGTGCTCTGAAAAGCTCGCCGGGTTTAAGCCCTGCTCAACGAGCCTGTTTCTAAGGTGCTCCGGGTCGTGCAGCCTGCGGCCGCCGGACACGAGTTCAAGGTAGCCGTGCTGCAGGTCAAACGACTTTGACAGCCTGACGTCGTCCTCTTTTTCGTGTATGTAAAACGGCTTTAGCTTTAGCGGCCAGTCCATGATAAAATAAAATCCCCTATGCATCTCGCCCAGCTTGCGCAGCGCCGCATCAGACAAGTCTTCGCCAAATGATAGCTTTTCGCCTTGCTTGGCTAGCTCGTCAAGGCACTCCTCATAGGTGAGCCTCTCTATCCTTTTCTTCTCATCAAATGGGATCTCTTGCACGCCCAAAGCCGCGAGCTCTGTCCCGTGGTTCTCATTAAAGTCGCGGATCACGCTCCCGACGACCTTTTCAACGAGATTCATCACGTCCTCATAGTCCAGGAACGCCGCCTCAACGTCGATGCTCGTAAATTCTGTCAGGTGCCTGACCGTGTGCGAGTTTTCCGCCCTGAAGTATGGGCCTATCTCAAACACCCTGTCAAGGCCGAGCGTCAGCTGCTCTTTGTATAGCTGCGGGCTTTGGGCAAGGTATGCCTTGCGCTTGAAGTAGTCAAACCCAAAGAGGTTTGCCCCGCCCTCACTTGCGCTCCCGATTATCTTGGGGGTGTTGACTTCGATAAATCCCTCTCCCCTCAGGGTATCCCTCACCACCTTGAGGCCCGCAGAGCGAAGACGGAATATGGCCGCGACCTTGGGGTTTCTCAGGTCAAGGGCCCTGGCGTCGAGCCTCTTGTCTGGGGCAGATTCGACCCTGCCGGTCGGGTCGATTGGGAGCGGGTGGACCGCCTTTGTGAGCACTGAAAACTCTGTTACTTTAACTTCCACTGGGAAATCCTTGGCCTTACTCTTTTGAACGGTGCCGGCAACAATAACCGCGCTCTGCCTTGGAGCCTGCACCGCCGCTCGCACGTTGTCTACTCCAGTCACTATGGCCTGGCAGGCGCCGGTAATGTCGCGGATTGTCACAAACGCCAGCTTGCCGATATCGCGTACGTCTTCTATCCATCCCCCAATCCTAACCTGTTTGCCTACAAGGTCCTCTCCAAGCTGCCGTGTGTAATGCGTCCTATGTATGTCAGCTCCCATTTTTCTGTTGTCGGCTCTCCTGTGTGTTTTTATCTCTTTTTCTCTTTTTATTTCTGGTCAAATTCTATTATGAGTTCGACGTTCCTGACGGCCTTGGCTATCTTTTGAATCTTTTCGACATTTAACTTCTGGCTACCACCTCTGCCGCCCTTTCCAGCGATGACTGCCTTCGTCACTTTGTTGCCGTCCGGGAGGTAGAAATGATTCACCGAAAGCACCCTGGCAGGATAGAACAAGCTTTCCACAAGCCCGCGCTCCGACGCCTCGGACTCTACATAGTGCACTTTCTGCCCGAATTCTTTTTCTATCCTTTCTGTGAGCGCCGGGTTTGCCCGGAGCGACATTATGTCAGGTCCCCTCAGCACGAGGATGTAGTCGTCACCTACCCTTGCGCCCTTGGCAAGCGTGAACCTGTCGACGTCTTGGCTTTTGTTAGCCACCCTTGTCAGCCGGACTGCAGCATCCACGTCATCCTGCGTGATGATTCCTGTATGCAACCTTTCATCACACCTTGCGCACAATACGCCGCTTTTTGCATCAAACGAACAAATAGGAGTCTTCAATGAAACGGAACTTGGTTAACTGCCTCTATCGGTTATATAACCGCTCGGAGGCGGAAACTTTGCTTTAGTGGTTTTACGATAACGAGCTCGCTCGCTCTGCGCATAACTTGCAATCTAGCGATAAAAGTAACAGTAGTACTGTTGTAAAAATCCAATGCGAATTTGATCAACAGGCTAGACTTTTTTCTCGCCTCCAGAAAAATATGACAGAAAATCATTTTTCCCTTACTTCTCTGAAGATTATACCCTTTCTGACCAAGGCAAGAAACGTAAGATACTCTGCATCTTCATAAACCATGATCCAAGACGACCAAATTAATAGCCCATTTGAAGTATGGTCAGCGTATGCTGCAAGAAACTCGAATTCGTTTAACGGCGAGGCACGATAATAATTGCTGGGTTCAACTAGATGCTCAATGCTATACCCATAGCGTGAATATCCACTTTCTATCGCAACTATCATCAATATCGCGATTATTGTAAATCCGATGCTGACCCACTGGAATTTTCTTAAAAACCAGTACCTTAATACGCGTTTGAACCTCTCGTCGTGCTTTTTGCCGTACTTGCTCTTGAGGAAGAGGGTGATTATTAGAAAAGTTATCCCGATTGCTCCGATACTTCCAAACCAGTGCAAGTCATACAAAGCAATGCGTATAGTGATTGCTATGCCGAGCCAGCACCCTAGTACAATTACTTTGTCCTTAAGCGATATTGTTGTCGTGGTACTGCTGTTGGTTGCATCGGTCATTTTCCTTCTCGCCGCACAGGAATCTATATACATGCAAAATCTATATGCAATGCGGGCAAGTCCATTTTCGGATGTGGCCTATTCCTCTCTAGTAAAGGAAACCTGAGAAAAAGGACCAGAAGAAGATAACCACAGTTAAGTTCGCGGCGGATAGCTAGTGATACATTCTTTTGAAGGAGAAACACTATACCATGAGCCAACTTGACAGTGTCAAAAATCAAAAGGATGATTTCAAGCAGCCGGCTGCTTTCTTTTAGGAACAAACTTTGGGTGGATTTTTTTGTTATTTTATTATCTGGTGAGACTGCCAAAGGCTTTTAAAGTTACAGCAGTACCGATGGAAAGGACTTGCTGCCAGCAGGAAAAATCCTGGGGTATTTGGGGGCGCTAATCCGGACAGGTTCGCTCCTTCCGATAGCCATGATCATCCTCCTCGTTGCTTCTTTTTCAACGGCGAAACCTGCTGCGTCTGCGGCCGGCCTGTATGGCATGCGTCCTGTAGGTGGTGTGTACGCACTTGAGAAGGACGGGAAATTGGCAAATAATGATGATGATGACAATGATGAAATTGCTGTTGCATTGGATCTTGCAGAGGATGACGACAATAACAATTCTGCCGTTGAAAGTAAAAAACCGGCTGGTCAGACATTGAGTACATCCGTGATGCAAACAACATCACAATGGTGGACTACAAGAACCTCTTTGGGATGCATATAGGCCGTGTCTACAACCTAAACTTTGTAGATGATGCCGATTGGTTTCTCGATAATTTTGAAGATCACGGAGATTATTACCTGATACCATACAATTATGACTGGTTCTTTTATTCGCACATCTCCGCCCCATGGTACGGGTGCGAGGCCCAGAGCAAGGCAATGCTCGTAACCGTCGAGAAATACAACGAGATTGGAGATAGCAAATACTTGGAGTTTTCAGAAAAAGTGCTCAACGGCTTTAATTCTACGACTATGAATCAGGACGGCTGGCTGTTGGGAGTGGTGGCAAAAAACAATAACGCCGCCATACTGAACAGCCAGCTGTTTTGCGTTGCAAACCTGATGACTTATTACAAATACACTGGAAACGAAGAAGCATTGACGTTATTCAAAAGAGGCGTAGACGTGCTGGAGAAAAACATAGGCGAGC
>DASZTR010000008.1:0-6379 GCA_035547955.1 Nitrososphaera sp.
TTGCCAACTATGCCGCGCCGTATGATTATCTTTTCAGCTTCCCTTTTCAGTAGCGTTTCCCGACGTCACCGTCAAGCTCTCCTACCATGTTCTGGTTATTATCCATTCTGCCATGTGCTTGCAACTCGTGTCATTCATTCAATCAATCTTAAAATAATCACGGCGGCAAAAAAGACCATGTTTAAAAAGGCCGAGCAGGAGAAGAACAAGGAAAAAATAGTCCTGCTCACGCGCCAGGCTGCAGATGGTATTATCACGTTTTCCAAGACATACCACCCAAACGAGGCGATACTCATCCTGCAGGGAAAAAAGAAGGGTAACGAGATAACTGTAGACGGCCTTGTCATCCCACCGTTCTCTTCAAACGGCCCATTCTATTCTGGCTTTTCGCTGTACGACCTGCCCTTTGACAACTCATACATAGGCACCGCGCACTCCCACCCCGGCTCGTCAAATAGGCCGTCCCTAGAAGACCTGAATCACTTTTTCGGCTTTGTGTCGCTAATAATTCACTTTCCATATGAGTACGACACGATAGCCGCGTACGAAAGGACTGGCAAAAAGATAGAGACCAGGATCGTCGACTAGGCAGCGCGCATCCAGTAAGGATTCAGATAAGACTAGTTCTGGCGCTTGAAAAAGTCCATCTCTACGCCGCGCTTTTTATCGTAGCTAAAAGTGAACGCTTCGTCAGGCATTATCGGAAAGCTGGAGAGAACTGCACCTGAGCACAAGGAACACTTGTCGCCTGCCCTTGACTTGTCGGTGTACGTGGCGCACCAGCGGCAGGTTTCACACAGTATGAAAAGCGACGGTTGTACCTTTGGCATGCCAGATACGGTAGTTGTGCATAGGTGTTTTTAAAAGTTCCATCACTCTTTCTCTGGCGCCGGACCGCCTTCTCTTACTTTTTGAGGGGCACCACGCACATGCATAGTCACACATCTAATACCGCCTAGAGGTGGCAGATCATCCTTTTCTATACCGTCATGGCCACGCATTGCACAGCAAACAAGCTCGGAAAACTTAATAAAAGAAACCGTTCAAGTAATCATGACTTATGAACTGGATGGCCCAGACGATGATGTGGATAATGGTGTCGCTCGGCATCAGCATCGCACTCAATTTCCTGTTGGGCCCGTATCTAGGCTGGCTCACGATAATCCCAATAATCGCTGTTTTCCTTGCAATGTCGTACTTTATACGCAGGCGCCAGATGGCCCGCATGGGCATGGGAGGTCAAGGCGGCGGCTTTGGAGGCATGCTCGGAGGCGGTGGAGGAATAAACTACATCTGCATCGCCTGCGGGCACAAGTTCAAGGGCGGAGCGTGTCCCCGCTGCGGCTCCAAGATGAGACGGGCGGACTTTTAATTTTCAACAATGACCCTCGAAAAGCTACGCAACAAGGCGTTTTTCCAGAATACCATAGACGTCTGGATAGCATACTGCGAGGAGCAAAAGCGCGACTGGTATGACACGGACGCGTACCGCAGGTTCATCCAGCATCTTAATGCAAACGGCATCAAGATGCAAAAGTTCCCCCTATGCATCAAGGAATCCGGCGGCATGTACGAGCGGGGCAAGGACAAGACACAGTTTCTAGAAGAATTGTCAAAGATGACTTCAGACGATGCTGCAGCATACACGGTAAAGCTGAGCGATGGCGTACTTGCGGCAATTCGCTCGTTTACCATAGCAGCAGCTTGACATACTAGAGTCTAAAAGTTTAGAGCAGGCAGACGCCGAACTTTAGCAGGTACGGCTAATACCGATACTGCCAAACTCATTTCAGAGTGTCTGAAGAAGATTACCTGCCCGTCGGCGTCAGCGAAGAAGAGTTTTCCGAACACGAGACCGAGAGGATTGCAAGCCTGCAGCAGCGACGACAACAAAAGCAAGACCAAAAGCAGGAGTTGCCGGTTTTTGACAGCATCGTCGGCTATGACGATGTCAAGCGCTTGTTCCAGATGTCACTTTCGTCTGACAAGCCGGTGCACATCCTCCTTGTTGGCCCGCCTGCGTCTGCCAAGACACTTTTTATGCTAGAATGCATGAAGCTAGAGCGCTCTTATTTCACGCTTGGAAGCCACAGTACCAAGTCTGGCATGATAGACTATTTGTTCGAGAAAAGGCCGCGCTACCTCATAGTCGACGAGATAGAGCACATGCCGATGAAGGACCAGACGGCCCTCCTGAGCCTCATGGAGACAGGGATCGTGGCAGAGACGAAGTTCCAAAAGACGCGCAACACGCAGATGAAGACATGGGTGTTTGCGACGAGCAACGGGACAGAGCGCATGTTGACTCCACTCCTTTCTAGGTTCGTAGTCTTGCACTTCAAGCAATACTCCGTCGGCAGTTTCACTGAAATCTGCACCCACTTGCTTGCCAGAGAAGGCGTCACGTCTGACATTGCGACTGCGATCGCTGATGCGGTGTGGAACACGCTAAAGTCAAAGGACATACGCGACTGCGTCAAGCTAGGACGCCTCGCAAAAAGCAAGGATGACGTTGCCTGGATTGCCCAGACCATGCGCAACTACAAAAAGCAGTAAATTCTTATAATTTCTCGTGCTGAGCAATCCTAATGGGGCTTGACCTAAAGCCGCTCATAACTGCCGCGCCCATAAAGCTGGCCGAGCTGTCAGGCAGGGTAGTGGCGATTGACGCCTTTAACACCATCTACCAGTTCCTATCCACCATCCGCGGACCCACGGGGGAGCTCCTGATGAACGGCAAGGGCGAGGTGACGAGCCACCTCAGCGGCCTCTTTTACCGGAACATCAATCTGCTTTCAGAGAACATCAAGCCTGTGTATGTATTTGACGGCAAGATGCATGCGCTCAAGGCCGGAGAGATAGACCGCAGGTACAAGCTCAAACAGGAGGCAGTCGCGCAGTACAATTCCGCTTTGGAAGAAGGTAGGATGGAGGACGCGGTGAAATACGGCAAGCGCACGTCCGTCCTGACAAACAGCATGGTCGAGGAATCCAAGATGCTGCTGACCGCGCTCGGCATACCGTACGTTCAGGCGCCGGCTGACGGCGAGGCTACTGCTGCGCACCTGACAAAGACTGGTGTCGCATACGCCGCTGCGAGCCAGGACTATGATTCGATACTATTTGGCGCAAAAAAGCTGGTGCGCAACCTGGCGGCGTCTGGCAAGCGTAAAGTTCCAGGCAGGAGCGCGTACATCGACGTCGAGCCGGAGATGATAGAGCACGACAACGTCTTAAGAGAGACAGGCCTGACGCACGAGCAGCTGGTGGACGTGGGCATCCTCATTGGGACCGACTTTAACCCTGCCGGTTTTTCAGGCATCGGCCCCAAGACTGCAATAAAACTGATAAAGGAAAACGGCAGACTAGAAAAAGTAGAGAAGATAAGGGACCAGCTTGCACAAGTCCCATACCAGGACATACGTGACATTTTTCTAAAGCCAGAAGTGCCAAATGCAGACGGCGTCACGTTTGGAGAGGTCAGCCGCGAAAGGGTCTTAGATTTTCTCTGCGTGCAAAAAAGTTTTTCAACAGACAGAGTCGCCGGTACTCTGGACAGATTGCAAAAGGCCCAGGATAGCAGGAGCCAGTCGCTTGAAAAGTGGTTTGGATAACCAGACTAATCGGCCACTGCCAGTTTTCCAGTAGCCCTTTTCATGGCTTGTCAGCCAACCTCTGCAACCAAAGCCATGAACTTTTTTATCACGGGTTGCTTTCATCAATTTATAGAGCCGTGCCATACCGAACTTTCTCGTTTCCTTTACAATGCCAATCTACATTAGCCTATTCCACACCTTATAGAAGGTCGTCTTTGACGCCCCCGTGTTTTCTATAACTCTTTTTAGAATAATCACTCCTATTCAAGATTGGCAAAGAAATGATACAAGCAGGTCGGATAGCGTCCCAATCTAGTAGGCTATCGCCTCAAAATATGTCGAATTCACGATTCTCGCAAGAGATTGTAATGCTAATAAAAAAACCATTTCCAGGATATATAATGACCATAAAAGTCGATGCTTTTATATAGACACTTGTAAGGTTTATGAGCCGTGGTAAATCCGAGAGCGTGGCTTGCAGAGGCCATTGGAACTTATGCACTGGTCTTCTTTGGGCCACTTGCGATCACTGTAGCCTTAGCGATTTTCGGCCTCGGCATGGGCCCTGACGCGCTCTTGATAATAGCGTTCGCCCACGGCGCGGTTATCGGCCTCATGGTGTACGTTTTTGGCCACGTATCAGGCACGCACATCAATCCCGCGGTAACCATAGCGATGATGGCCACCCGGAGGATAAACGTCAAGGACGGGGGTGCATATATCGCATTCCAGATAATTGGCGCAATTGCTGCATCCGCGACGCTTGCGGCAATAATCCCAATGTACGCAAGCCAAGTCAACTATGGCGTACAAGGCGGGCCTAGCCAGTTCATCAACAACAGCGACGCATCAGGTTTCGCTGTAGAGGCAATACTTACCTTCTTTTTGTTGACTACAATCTACATGGTAGCGGTTCACAAAAAGGCTGCGCCTGGCTTTGCAGGCATTGCAATAGGGGGGATGATATTTCTGCTCCACTTGGTAGGCGTGCCTCTGACCGGCGCAAGCATGAACCCGGCGAGGACGTTTGGCCCCGCCCTCATATCAGGCCACTGGCAATCTCACTGGATTTATTGGGCTGGCCCGATCGTCGGCGCTCTAGCCGCGGCGTTCATCATGAACTACGTGTTTGTGAAAAAGGAAGAAGAGAAAGAAGAAGAAGGAGAGGGAGGAAAAACATCAGCGGCTCCCAGAGCTGAAAAAGTGCTCTAGGATCCTAAAGTCACGCAGTACGACATTCTCCTGGAATGATCGCAGGAGACTAATTTTTTTCTGGCGCGTTTTCAAAGTAAAATACCACAAGACGCCATACTAATAGCAGATTCGCAAATAACCTCCCGCACGTTCTGCTATGTACAACACTGTAGAGAGATATTCGCCTGCAAAAGATCCACGCGCCGGCATTTTTTCCCTGGCACTACTCTTGCCAGATCATTTCAGTGACGCCTGCCCTAGAGCAGGTAGCCTCCTGCCGTCTCTTCCTTCATCTCTTGCTCCGACATTTCTAAGGTAAACTGCTTCATGCAGTCTGGACATAGGAAATTATATTGCGACATGGCGTGTTTATTGCAAGTTTTATTATTTAAAATGGGATTGTGACGAAAATTAAGGCCGCGCCAAATTTCGCGAACTTGCTCAATGGCGTTACAGAATAAAGAATTTACTTAAATAATATTATCCTATTATGTCCGTCTTGATTCCAGACAAAGATAAAGCAAGATAGCCGCCAAACCAGAGTGGCTCCAGGGGCTACCTACCCATCCCTTTGTAGAATCACGTCATCGCATTCAAAGCTCTCAAATAATTTGACAGCGTAATAAGAGCACATATGAGCTCCAAAAACGAGAGGGAGTCAGCAGGAACAGCCGCAACGAAAAGAGACGAAGAAAACAATAGCAATCCCACTACTGCCATTGCGCCAAGGAGGTTTGAAAACATCTTTGACAGTTTTAGGCGCGACATGGAACGCATGATGAGTCCTTGGCCCATGGCAACGACGACGGCACTGATGAACTGGGCAGACATGCCGTCGCTTTTTGAGGCAAGGGACATGAGGATGGCGCTCTACGATCTGGCGGACAAGGGCGATAGGTACGAACTGCAGGTAGAGGTTCCAGGTATAGAAAAGGAAAAGATCGACGTCAAGGCCACGAGATACTCGGTCGAGATATCAGGCAAGCACTCTGAAAAGACAGAGGATAGGGGCAAACGTTACCTGTACGCGGAGAGGCTGTACAGGTCGTTTTACCGGAACGTGCCGGTCCCGGAAGAAATAGTCCCTTCAAAGGTAAGTGCAAAGGTGGACAGTGGCATACTGAAACTGGAAATGCCAAAAAAAGTTCCAACACGAGGAGAAGACGAGACCAAGGTGGACGTCAGGTAGGCAATCAATAACTCTTTTTTCTCCCCTTTTTCATTCATTTACAAGTCTACTAGGAACCTTATGGTTACCCTCCCTTTTTCTCGTCTGATGAGCATTTCGTGATACGTTATCGCCTTTATCTCTACCTTGTAGCGGTGCCGCGCAAGGTCGATTTTTTCACCTCGAGCGATCCCGTTTAGCGAATAACCTTCTCCAAGCTTTTGGATCTGGATTGAAAACTCGGACAAGGCGATCCCGTCTGCCACCATCGACAGCATCACCTTGTCAAGCCAGTCAAACAACAGGGATTCAAGGTCGTGGCCCTCTGCGTCCATCTTTATTACTGTAACTGGCCGTACTGTTGCAAGTTCTACCATCGTGTCCACCAGCCCCCGTGCCCCCTGTACAAAAGCTTCCTCAA
>DASZTR010000009.1:0-3377 GCA_035547955.1 Nitrososphaera sp.
GGCCAAAGTTATAGAACCTGGATAGAGCAGTTCTTATATAAGAATATACCAAATTATAGCGGTGCGTAACCTTCGTGCGCCTGGAGGGTCTGCGGACTCGGCGAGTGTGGACTCTATCGAAAACCCTTTTTACAACTTTTCCAAAAAGGCCAAGGTTATAGAGGACTCTGCATTTAACTGCAGGGCAATACTGGTAAACGAGAGGTTTTGGAACAAGATCCGGTCGTCTCTACTGGACCTGCTCAAAGACGCCGGGCCGCTTATAATGTATGAGATTGGGCTGGAATACGGCTTTGACATAGGATTCCAAGGGAGGACCAAAGCCAAGAGCCGGGCAGATATCGTCGACCTCTTTACGTACTACGCCCTAATTTCCGGATGGGGTCGCTTTGAGGTATCTGCGCTCAAGTCAAAGGAAATGGCACCTCCGCGCAAGGCTACAGTCAAGGTCTATGATAGCTTTTTTGCTAAGGCGGCCAAAAGTGAAACTGGCAACCCCAGCTGCTTCTTTTTGTCCGGGCTGCTTGCAGGGCTGGCGGAAGGAACGTTCTCGACAGGCTATAATTGTCTTGAAACAAAGTGCGCTGCTGCAGGCGACGAATGCTGCGAGTTTGCCCTTACCCGGAGACCGGGAGACTAGCGGGGTCTTTCTTCCATACGATTGAAGGGCAAAAAGAAGGTCCTATTACCACATGAAAAGCATACTCTGCATCCTCTGCAGCCGAGTTTATCTTTGAACTTTCGCTCTTTTCATGATACCGCTATTGACTTTTCTCCTTCCACCATCCAGCAAGAAGAAGGCCACCTCTGTTGTGAGAAATCGAAATTGATATCATTGTAGGATGTCTAATATATACTCATAAATATGTCAGCGATAGATGAAACAAAACAAGCCTATAGAGACCTGCAGGAAAAATACAATAAAAACTTTCCAAAAGTAAGAACCGAACTCCTGAACAACCTGCTTCACCATCTTAATGCAAATCCGTCTGATGACCCTATATTCATGGTGGAAGTGTTTACCCGGCCCGGCCTCGACCCTCAACAGATCAGAAGGTATATCCTTGAAAAGACGGGCATGAGCCCTGAAATATACGATAACGGCACGCACTATGTGACAAACCAGAAGCTCAACCTGGAGATTCTAAAAGAGATCGCCGACTCCGACGATGTCATTGACGTCACCGGCGAGTACACCGGCAGACTTGGCGGATTTGGTCCCTCACATGAACACAGAGAGAATGAAAATACTCCGGGATCGGCAGGCGGGCGCGGCATGCCGCCTTCTTCATAAGCGGGAAACAAATGTTTGCTGCAGCCGCTAATAAATACGCGGCATGCAGCCTTTCATCCTGCAACTACTACTACATCGCAAAATGGAAACCGCAAGGCCAAATCAATGATAAACTTGCGGGTGCTGTATCATCCCAGTCGGTTAAGGTAGTATAAGGTGAAATCTACTCCCCGACAGCAATGCTACAGAACCGCTTCACAGAGAGTTTAAATTAGATTTGGGCGGGGTTAGGTCTGCCTAACATCTCATGCAGGCTGCAGCAAAAAGAAGGATAAGGGTTGGCATTGACGTAGGGGGCACGTTTACCAAGGCCGTCGCAATCGACATGGCCAAGGGGAGCATCATCGGCAAGGTGACAGTGCCCACGACGCACTCATCAGGCGAGGGCGTCTCAACAGGAATCGTCCAGGCGCTAAAGACGCTGATGGACAGACATTCTATTGCAAAATCGGAAATCGAACTCATCTCTCACAGCACGACGCAGGCAGTTAACGCACTGCTGGAAGGGGATACCGCCAAGGTCGGCATCGTAGGCATGGGAGTCGGCCTTGAAAAATCAAACGTGGTAAAGCGCACCAACGTCCGCGACGTCGAGCTTGCGCCAAACAAATACCTGCACACATGCTACCGGTTTCTGGACACGTCAAAATACCTTGAAGAGGAGCAGGTCAGGGAGGCCATAACCGAATTGAAAAGGGAAGGCGCCCAGGTGATCGTAGTCAGCGAGGCGTACGGAGTCGACGACCCGTCAAACGAGTTGTTTGTTATGCAAAAATCAGACATGCCTGCCACCGCCGGCCACGAGCTGACCGGAATCTATGGCCTCGAGATAAGGACACTAACTGCTGCCATTAACGCCGGCATACTGCCCAAGGCTACTAGCACTGCGAGATTTGTAGAGTCTGCTGTACGCAACGAGGGCATAACCGCGCCAGTGCTCATCATGAAGGGCGACGGCGGCGTAACCAACATGCGCACCTTCCGGAGCAAGCCCATTATCACGGTGCTGTCCGGGCCGGCGGCAAGCGTCGCGGGCGCACTGTTGCACCTGCGGGTAATAGACGGCGTCTTTATCGAAGTGGGAGGGACGTCTACCAATGTTTGCGTGATAAAGGATGGCAGGCCGGAGATAAGGTACGTCACGATAACCCAGCACCCCACATGCATAAGGTCGCTTGACGTCCGCGTCGCCGGCGTCGCCGGCGGCTCGCTCGTGCGCTGGTCCGGCCGCAAGATAACCGACGTTGGACCTCGCTCCGCCCACATCGCCGGCCTGCCGTACTCCTGTTACGCGCAGCCGGAAGAACTGGAGGGTGGGCAGATAATCACGTTTTCACCAAGGGATGGCGACCCGATAGATTATGTTGCAATAGAGGCTGGCGGCAAGCGGTTTGCGATAACGAACACGTGTGCGGCAAACGCGCTAGGTCTCGTGCCAGAGGGCGACTACGCGCACGCAAACATAGAGTCTGCCAAGACAGCGCTCTCCATCCTTTCGTCCCGACTCGGCACGACTATGGAGCAGGCAGCGGGCATGATACTTGACATTTCTGCAAAGAAGGTGTTGGATATAGTCGAACCGATGGTGAAGGAATACAAACTAAAGCGCGAAAGGATCGTCTTTGTGGGAGGTGGTGGTGGCGCGTCCGTGCTTGTGCCGTACGTGGCGCGCAAGATGCAGCTATCGCACAGGATTGCCGATCACGCGGAGGTCATTTCGTCGATAGGCGTGGCGGCGGCCATGATTCACGAAGAGGTAGAAAAGACGGTCAGCGACCCCCGGCCGGAGGACATTTCGGAGCTTGCCGATCAGGTGAAAAAAGCCGCCCTTGAGCGTGGCGCGCTCCCCGAGTCGATAACCCTGCAGTCAGAGTTCATAAGCGAGCGCTCGCTCTTGCGGGTGACTGCAATGGGCAATGTGTCACTCGACATCGGCACTGCAAACGCGCCGGAGATAGGGGACAGCGAGGCACACGTACTAGCTTGCGAGCTGTTTGGCGTCAACGAGGGCGTCCAGCGGATATTTGACATGAAAAACTACCACGTTTTTGCCTGCGAATTGAGCAAGAGGAAACTGTTCCTA
>DASZTR010000010.1:0-3304 GCA_035547955.1 Nitrososphaera sp.
ATGTGGTCCAAAAACCGGTAGCCGCCGGCCAATGCAATTGCGATGCCCCTTGTTGTTATAATAAGACAGCGGCACCACCATCAGGTCAAAAACAACATCGCAAAAGGTACATCTTGGCAAGAAAATTTTATAGGCTTGCTAGCGCATGGCGCAAAATCTAAATGCCAACGGACTCTTGCTACTGATGTGAAACTTGAGCTCCCCCGCGGCATGAGGGACATCGAGAGCGATGACCTTGCCAGCATCAATTTTGTCCGGGAGAAATTCTTAGAGACCGCGAGGCGGTTCAACTTCCGCATGATGGAGCCATCCCCACTTGAGTTGCTCTCCACGCTTGAGGCAAAAAGCGGTGCTTCCATTTCAAACGAGATATACGCTTTTAAGGATAAAGGCGGCCGCGACGTCGCTCTGCGCTTTGACCTGACCATCGGCCTCACGCGGCACGTAGCCGCAAGGCGCGACCTAAAGATGCCGGCCAAAATAGCGGCTTTTGCTGGTGTGTGGCGGTACGACGAGCCACAGGCGGGGCGATACAGGTACTTCCACCAGTGGGACATTGAAGTGTACGGGCCTTTTTCCCAAGAGTCAGACGCGGAGGTGATCGAATTCATTTCGGCATTTTTTGACAATTTGGGGCTTCCAGTGACCATCCAGATAAACGACAGGCAGCTCGTTGAAGAATACATCAGAAAGGTGCTTGGCATCACGGAAGAAGAAAAGGTTCTTGAAATATTTCGCGCAGTAGACAAGGTTCCAAAAAAAGGCGCGCATGACGTGCTCGCAGAGTACAAGGACGCAATAGAACCGACAAAGTTGCAGTCGCTTATTGAATTTTCAAAGGTGACGGGGCAGGTAGACGAGGTCGCAGTAAAGGCGGGTGGCATAAAAGGCCTGCAGTCATGGCAGAAATTGTCGGGCCTCATGGATTCGCTTGCGTCAAGGGGCGTGGCGAACGCCGCGATAAACCTTGGGATCGTAAGGGGCCTTGACTATTACTCGGGCATCGTCTTTGAGGTATTTGACGCCTCCGGCGACGGAGGCGCGCTAGTAGGTGGTGGGAGGTATGACAGGCTCACGGACACGTTTGGGAGAAAAGACATTGGCGCGACAGGCGCGGCAGGAGGAATAGAGCGAATTGTCATCGCCCTGCAAAAACACAACAAGGCGCAGACAGAAGAAGTTGCTACAAAACTCCTTGCATACGTAGCTTGTGCCACCGATGATGCAAAGGCAAGGGCGCTCAAAATCGCCTCTGCGCTCAGAAACGCAGGGATTGCTACTGACTATGACATGCTAGGACGGGCGCTCCGCAGACAGATGGACGACGCCTCTGCGAAGGGTGCCTCGGTGGCAATCATAGTCGCGCCAACAGAGCTTGCAGAGAACAAGGTGACGGTAAAATCAATGAAGGACGGCTCTGAAACCAAGCACGACATTTCAGGGCTTGTAGAAACAGTTTCAAAAATGCTACAGTAGCAGCTTTATCATGGCCACACTCTTCATCTTGACGATCCCGCTTGGCTTTTTGTCGTACACGGCGCGGACTACCAAGTCTGGCGGGTCGTAGCTTACATTCAGGTCCCCCACGTCAAGCTGCTGCATATCATAGTTTACCTGCATCAGATCTTCGCGCAGGCCATTTTCCACAAGCAGTTTTTTTGCCTTCTCCACCACTTCCGAGTCGGACGTGTTGGGTGCAAGGAATACCTTAGGGTTTGCAGTATTTGTCAAGTACAGCGAAAGGTCAACCACCATGTGCTAGATTCTACACGCTCCACGACTGCCACCAAGGCAGCAACTATTAACGTTTCCAGCAACCGCCCACTTTTATCATCTCAATGCAGGCTTGCGTCAAAAATGACAACGTTGTGTAGTAGCTTTGTTACCTTATATTTAATAGAAAACAAGCTCTATTCTCCATGCAGGAGAGAAATGTCAGCAGCCCACGGAGGGGAGCGGATCCTTATCCTTGGCGGAGGGTTTGGCGGCGTGTATTGCGCAAAGCGGCTGGAAAGGCTCATGGCCAGGCACAACCTCGATTTTCAGATAACGCTGGTGAGTAGGCAGAACTTTTTCGTCTTTACTCCGATGCTGCCCCAGGTCATATCTGGGATGATAGAGTCAAACCACGTAGTAGTGCCGATCAGACAAATACTAAAGAATACAAGGTTTTACGAAGCAGAAGTACAATCCATCGACGCGGTAAACAAGAAGGTGCTCATCAGGACCGGCAGCAATATCGACGATGCCGACCCCAACACTGCTATTGCTAATGGTTTTGAGGCTGGACAGGGCCGCTCCCCTTATGGTTCAACGATGCCCGACCTAATAGCTCTCGAATATGATCACCTTGTAATATGCCTTGGCTCTGATACCAACTTCATGTGCATGCCAGAGATTGAAGACAACGTATTTGTGCTAAAGAACCTGAAAGACGCGCTGGTCCTTAGAAACCACATCATAGACATGCTAGAGCGAGCAGACATCGAATCCGACGGAGATAGGCGGCGGCAGATGCTAAATTTCGTGATTGTCGGGGGCGGCCTGTCCGGCATTGAAACTGCGGCAGAGCTGAACCAATTCCTCCACGACGTCATCAAGTACTACCCGAGCCTCATGGCAGAATTTTCTGGTACGATTCCAAAAATCATCGTTGTGCAGTCAAGAGATAGAATTTTGCCTGAAGTCAACTCTAGGCTAGCAGAATATGCGTCAAGAAAGCTAAGGCAAGAAGGTATATCCATAATTCTCAATTCCAGAGTAACAGACGTAGCAAAGGATCACGTCGTAATTTTGGACAAGAAAGAAAACATCAAATCAACTATTCCGACAGAGACTGTATTATGGACGGCAGGGATTTCGCCAAACAGCATCATCGCGTCGATCCCGTGCGACAAACCTTCGTCAGGGAGACTCCCGGTGGACAGCCATCTGCGCGTCCAGGGCCACCAGAACATTTGGGCCATCGGAGATTGCGCGTATATCTTGGATGAAAAGAACGGCGAGCAATTCCCGCCTACTGCGCAATACGCGATCAGAGAAGCAGAGCTGGTTGCAAATAACCTGGTGGCAAGCCTGACCCACGAGCAGCATTTTAGACTTAGGAAATTTGCATACTCCAGGAAGGCGCAGATGGCAATAATCGGCAAGAGGGCTGCGATTGCAAATGTCGGCGGAATAAACATCTCTGGCCTTGTGGCATGGTGCATATGGAGGGTAGTCTACCTTGCCAAACTGCCCATGCTCAAGAAGCGGTTGAGGATAATGTTTGACTGGACAATAGACCTATTCTTTGATTCGGACC
>DASZTR010000011.1:0-4131 GCA_035547955.1 Nitrososphaera sp.
TTTTTTTGCAAACTCTACTAACTTTTCGATTTCGTTTTGCTTGATATCGACGTTGTTCTCAAAGGTGCCACCGTTCCCCGGCGCAAAATACACTTTATTCACGCGGGGGCTCTGGGCGAGCTTCCACCCAAGGGCGTGCTCTCTCCCACCGGATCCTATCACGATAACAATTGATGTAGATGTCGCAGGCACAGTACTGGATGGCTGGAGCTAGATGTAATAAATAATGTGTGTTTAGCGCAAGAGCTGGCTGGCGTTGTCCCGGACAAGAGCTTGAAGAAAGGCAGTATATTCGTCGTCTGAAAATTCAAGTACCATGAATCTGTCCTCAAGAGTTGCCTTGTGCACGCTCTTTAGGTGGTAGCACGGCTCACCCTTTGTGAGCGCGGAGAAGTAAAAGTCTTTGCAGGAGCAAAAACCGAGCTCCGGGTCGACCCAGTATTCGCTGTCCTTACCCACTACGATCCAAAGCATGCGACCGCTAGGTAAAAACTTTAGTGCCTTGACGCTCCCTGACTCGACTGCGTTGTCGATCCGCGACATGTATGTCTTCTCTCTCTTTCTCTCTCTAGTGTGGTTTATCTGCGAGTCAGGATATAAAACTCTCGTGAAGGTGCGCCCGCTCTATCCACATGCAGCGCTCTTGGCAGAAGAAGGAAAAGGGAAAGAAGAGGAGATTGAGAGTGGAGGCCGGCGCTATGTCGTAGTGTCTGACCTGCACATCGGCCTTGAAGCAGAGCTTGGCGCCAAGGGCATAACCATGCAATCGAGTCTGATGCGCGAAATGCAACAAGAACTGCTGTCGCTTGTGTCAAGGGAAAAAGCCGCCGGCCTGGTGCTTCTTGGCGACATAAAAAACACCGTGGGAGCAACAATCAGCAAGCAGGAATGGAACGACATACCAGCATTTTTGAAGAACCTCTCATCTTCTGGGGCAGACGTGTACCTCGTGCCGGGCAACCACGACAGCAACATCCGACACCTAGTTCCAGACAACATCAATGTCGCGACTAACAGGGGCATCGTAATTGGGGATACGCTTTTCGTACACGGCCACAGTATGCCTTCTGACACACGCTCGCACGTACGCAGAATTGTCATGGGGCACGTCCATCCCGTATTTTCAAAAGAGGGGAGCGTGATAAACGGCGAGCGGGTCTGGATTTCAATCCTGGCAAAAAAGGAGGCGATCTTTCCTTCGGAGCAGGGCCCTATCGACATCGTAGTCGTGCCTAGTTTCAACAGGTACCTCTACTCATCAGGCGAGCGGCTCTATCATTACCATCGCCGCAAGTCTGTCTCGCCTATTACGTCGCGCATAATGGATTCAAAAGCAGTTGAAAAATGCATGGTAATAACCCTGGATGGTTCTATAGTTGGCGACGACGAGTCCGTGCTTGAAAGCGTATTCTAAAGCTTTTTCAGCTGCACGCCGCTGTCCAGTCTGTCTATCTTGCGACAGATGATCCTGTACGAGTCGGCTACGTCTGCTTCTATTACACCCGGCAAATGCTGGATGCCTGGCATGTAATTGCAAGTGACGTACAGGTCGTGAACCCTTACCTCTACTGCGATGTCCTTTGCCTTCAAGTCGTCGGTGCCGGATTTCAGCGTGACCCGCATTGCGCTGGCGAACTTTTTCTCCGTCTCTGTCGCAAGGGGAAAGCGTCCAGATCTGATGGAATCCTGGATCATGGTGCACAGCTCAGAGACCTTCATGAGTATTGTTGTTACCAGACTGTGTCAGGCTGCAGGCGTATAATTAACCTGTTGCTTGCCCCTCTATTCCCGTTCATTTTCTCCCGTCCCTTCTTTTGACTTGTTGGTTTCAGAGTGGACCTTTAGCTGGCGCCTGTACATGGTGACTATCTCGTCAGTGGTAGTCGCGTCCTCTGGCTCTTTGTCGTCGCGGATTTTCCCCGTGAACTTGGGGAACCGCAAGGCAAGGCCATAGCCGTCCTTTACTACATCCATTGCAGCTGTGTGCGACGGGCTCAGTGTTATCTCCGACGCGACGACTTCGATGACTAAGGCGGGCTCAAACCAAACTTCCATGTCCATGCCAGTGTCCACGCGGGCGTGCTTTTGGCGTATAACGTGCTTCTCGAGCTCGCGGTAAAACTGGTCAAGGTGCTCGTCGGTAAAGCCCGTCCCTACTTTGGTCACGCTCCTGAAAATGTCCTCCTTTGGGTCGTACGCCGCCAAGAGCAGGGCGCCGTACTTCCCCACACGCCTCCCCCTGCCGTGCAGCGCGCCGACAATGACAAGGTCGAGCGTGTCTGCAAGCTCGGTCCTATACTCCCGCTTTAGCTTTACCCATAGGTACTCACGGGCCCCTGCCCTATACGCGCTGGACGGCAACTTTACCATGACGCCCTCGCACCCGTTCTCTATTGCGGACGCCATGAAGCGGTCTATTTCATCTGCTTCGGTGGCAATGACCTGTGGCACTATTTTCAGCATTATCATGCCGCCATCCGCCTTGGCGCCCTTGACGGTTTTTGCGAGGAGCTTTCTTCTCTCCTCGTACGGTAGCTCTGTCCTGCTCTTGCCGTCAAGGTAGAGTATGTCAAAGAGATTGATGACGACGGGGTAGTTCTCCATCGCCTCTTCAATTCCATGCTTGCGCCTCCTGTGCATAAGCTGCTGGAATGGCAGGTACTCTCCAGTCTGCATGTTTATCGCCACGACCTCTCCCTCCACTATGGCCTCCTTGCAGGTAAGCGACATCGCGGCCTTGCTTACGTCGGGGTAGTGGTCGGTTATCTTTTCCAGCCTGCGAGAGAAAAGCTCGACGCGGTCTTTAGCCCTGTGGATCTGCACGCGCTCGCCGTCAAGCTTGTATTCTACAGCCGCCCTGCCATCCATACGCTCCATAGCCTCTCCGGCGGTGGAGACGCGCTCGGCAAGCATCGGCCTGATGGGCTTGAACAGCGTTATCTGCACCGCCTTGACCGCATCAAGCCCCTTTGTGGCGAGCAATCTTGCGACCGTGCCAAGGTCACTTGAAACGTTGTAGGCATTCTCCAGCGCCTTTCGGTTCGCTTTGTCGCCTGTAAACGCGATCGCAAGCGCGTCAAGGACAGTATAGTCGGCTATTCCAAGCCTGAGTGCTCCCATGACAAACTTCATTATGTAGCGCCCCTCTTCTGGAGTAGAATCGTTGAGCAGGCTTGCGACAAGGCGCAGTTTTGTCTCCTGGGAGCCGGGTCCAACGGTCTTGGCAATCTTGTCAAACGTGCAGTAAACGCGCTCTACCGTCATCTGCTCTGAAAACAAAGTCGACTGGCCTTTTGACACCATTGCCTTGCCTGCAACGTCACCGATATCGCCGGTCTGGCGGTAAATGGACTCGACCTCTGATTGGCTCCTCCCCGACGAGCTTGCTATCGCCCGGAGCGCCATGCGCTCTGCGAGGCCCATCTCTATTCCCTCGTAGTCAGGGTACAGCTTGCCCTGAATCAGGTATGTCACCTTGTCTATCAGGTCTGCTGGCGTCTTTTTCAATAGCGCGACTAGGTGGTCTGTAAGGGCCAGCCTGCTGGACGTCTGCTCCATTTGAATAAACGTCTCTACCAGCGGCTGGAAATCCATATGGCTGTATAGAGCTCTGCGGTTCCTGTTTTAAGGTTTGTTCGGGCAAGGTTCTGTCAGGTCTTCAATTGCTGTTATTGACGCTCAAGGAAACCTTGAGGGCAATAGACAATTTGGCAATGACCTTTTGGCGTTGCTGTTTCTTCTACTGGCGAGTTTCTCTGTCTATCCCTCTGCTTTTAGAGACAGGGGTTGTACTGTGCGTATGTGTATATCCATATGCAAGAATAAAAGAACTAACGATAGAATACACAACTATCTACCTCGGCCCTACAACTACGCTTGTAGTGGTAGTAGATTGCTGGAAACGCGCACACACGCACGCGCATGGATATACAAATATGCACCTTTTATTGAATAAGAACAATCTCCTTCCCGGATGTTGTCAAATTGTGTCGATTGCTCTTAAGCGTTATCCTCAAGTGTCAACAAAAATTGAAGACATAACAAAATCGTCCGGGCGCTTAGTATGAATATATTAAAGGGCATTCCCGTATCTACCCAGAGAGAAATTACAGCATGGGCGGAAACAAGAAC
>DASZTR010000012.1:0-3575 GCA_035547955.1 Nitrososphaera sp.
AAAGCAAAAGAAACGTGGCTTGTGCTGACAACGTTTTTAACCCTCTAAAAAGACGAAACTAGCTATCGAAATAGAGCATGTCTGAGCAAGACGAAGTTACGCAGACGAGGTGGGGAGTAGCCCACATCTTTAGCAGTTACAATAACACTCTTGTGCATATCACCGACCTGAGCGGCAGCGAAACCATCTCGTTCAGCTCTGGCGGACGCCACGTCACCGCCGACAGGTACGAGTCGTCGCCGTATGCAGCCATGAAGTCTGCAGTCGCGGCAGCCGAGGTTGCGAAGGGCAAAGGAATAAACGCACTGCACATCCGCGTGAGGGCGGTCGGCGGCGTGGGACCAAGGATACCGGGTCCCGGCGCGCAGGCGGCAATCAGGGCGCTTGCAAGGGCTGGATTTCGCATTGGCAGAATAGACGACGTGACTCCAATCCCGCACGACACGACAAGAAAGCCCGGCGGAAGAAGGGGAAGGAGAGTCTAGAACTCTTTCATTTCTGGGGCGAGTTTTATGTTCGCCCCGCAACCGCGTCTTTTCAATTCACTTGCAAACCACGAGGCGAATCTGTCGTCGAACTTCCTGCCCTTTGACCTTTCGATCTCGTAGCCGTGAATGTCGCGGATTTTTTCCACAAACTGCCCTGACATGAAGACCTTGGCAAACGACCAGCCTGCGCGCTCCATCGGCGGGTCGAGTGCGTACTGGTTCTCAAGCTCGCAGCGCCTCTGCAGCTCTAAAAGCAAGTCATTTGCTATCTTGGCGTCGGGCTCGTACGTAGTAGTCTGAAAGTCTATGATGAAGGTGCCTAGAGGATTATTATTATTATAATTGTCATTCATTGCCCTGCTTCAGCCTGTCCGAGAACGATATCAATTTGCCATCTTTTTCCACCTTTATTGAAGTGTCAATCCTGACCCTCAGGCCGACCGACCTGAACAATGACAGCAGCTCTCCTCCGGAAATTCTAGACTGGATCTCGCCGCCGAGTATCAGTTCGGATATCTTGACGACGATGGCCTCCGTCTGTACCGGGAACTGCGCGTATGCGGCATTGAGCACCTCGTCGCCCCTGTCGTAAAGATATGAATGCACTATCTCCCTTGGAGTCTTGCTCGGCTTTTCTGGTGTAGGCGCGCTTTTTTTGGCTTTTTCAAATGCTGCTGCCTTTTCGCGCATCTCTCTCATCTTGCGCGCCTTGATGATCTCGATGTCCGGGTCACTGACGCTGTCGTCGTGATTGCCGTTACTCAGCCCTTTATCACCCCGATCGGCACGAGCCTCACTACCTTTGTCGCGATGCCAAGCGAGTCTGACACGTCTGCCACCACGTCCACGTCCTTGTACGCCTCTGGCGTCTCTTCCACCATGCCGTCCTTTGTAAGTGCCTTTAGGTATATTCCCTTTGATTCTAGGTTCCCCCGGACACCTTCGGGCGTGTAGATCCGCTTTGCAGCAGACCTTGACATCGTTCTGCCGGCCCCATGCGCCGTCGAGCCAAAGCTGAGGTCTAGCGAATTCTTGCCGCCGAGCAGTATCCAGCTTGCGGTGCCCATCGAGCCCGGTATTATCACCGGCTGCCCAAGGGCTCGGTACTTGCTTGGCACCTGCTCCAATCCGGACGGGAAAGCTCTCGTCGCGCCCTTGCGATGCACCACCACATCG
Organism: Nitrososphaera sp.; assembly: GCA_035547955.1. GTDB lineage: Archaea > Thermoproteota > Nitrososphaeria > Nitrososphaerales > Nitrososphaeraceae > Nitrososphaera. Next base: position 1,665 of record DASZTR010000012.1, read on the forward strand.
CGGGTTCCCTCGCCGTCGATCCTGTGGCGCTCCACCTTGGCGATGTTGTGCGACACATCGTACACAAGGTCCATCTTTAGACCGTCCTCCGACATGCCAAAGAATCGTTCAAAGGTCTTTCTCGTCCAGTGGGTTATCATCTGGCGATTTGCCCATGCAAAGTTGAGAGCGGAAAACATGGCCTTTCTATAGCCTTCTCCCTCTTTAGAGTTGTTCGGCACGCACGCAAGCTCTCTGTCCGGGAGCGAGATGTTGTACTTGCGAAGGGCAGACTCGGACACACGCAAATAGTCGGTGCAGATTTGATGCCCAAAGCCACGGGAGCCGCAGTGCACCAGCACCGTCAGCTGCCCTCGCTCCTCTATGCCCATAGCCTTTGCAGCCCGCTCGTCAAATATCCTGTCAACCTTTTGCAGTTCTAGGAAATGGTTGCCGGAGCCAAGTGAGCCGAGCTGCGGCGCGCCCCTCTTCCTTGCGGTCTCTGACACGCTCCCCGGGTCTGCGCCCCTCATCGTGCCGGACTCTTCGCACACCTCTGCGTCGTGGTTAATGCCATAGCCGTGCCTCACAGCCCACTCGACGCCTTCGACTAAAAGCTCGTCAAGCTCTGACTTGGTCAGCTTCACAGCCCCCTCGCTCCCGACACCGGAAGGGATGGATTTGAACAGGTCATTTACTAGATCTTTCAGCCGCGGCATCACGTCGCTTTCATTAAGGTTGGTGCGCAACAGCCTCACGCCGCAGTTGATGTCATAGCCTACGCCGCCCGGGCTTATCACTCCCCCCTCGGCGTCGGTCGCGGCCACTCCACCCACCGGAAAGCCATAGCCCTCGTGGCCGTCCGGCAGGACTACGACGTGCTTCCTTACCCCCGGGAGCGTGGCCACGTTTGCAGCCTGGTCGATGGTCCTGTCCGTCACCATCTTGGCGATGAGCGAGTCATTAGCGTAAATGTTGACCGGCACCTTCATGCCGCGTCCTGCGTCAGGGTCGATGCGAAATTCCTTTTCGCCGATTTTTCTGACCTTGAGGCCAGCCCTTGTAGCGATCTCTTGTCTTTGTTCTTCTGGCAATCCGCTACAAAATTGCCGCCGGAGTTATTATAAGCGCTTCTATGCTGCCGTACTTTGCTTGTACGCTGGCGCAAATACCACGTACGCCGGCAGGATTTCCACCTTGGGCTCGGTCTTGGAGCCTGCCCTCTTATTTCTGGCATCAGCCAGGTGTCTACGAGCTTTTAGTCCTGCTCGCTTTCCCACACGTCAGTCAGCCTTGCGCCCTTGTCGTTAAATCGGCGACATAGAACATGGACCCCTTTGGGACGCCCTCTTCCAAGTTGACCGTTTTCCGAAGGCTCTCATAGTCCGCCTTGTTCATGCCATCCCACGACATTATCATCACTACCGGCATTTCCACTCGCTCCTCAAATAGGGACAATTATGTGTTAAGAGTTTTACAACCTCTGTCGAAAAGAAAAGCCTCCGGTGCAAGATTTATTTTCAGCGCCACACGCCACATTTGTGTGCCAATATTGCCCATAGACTCGGGACGCTACGGTAGCAAGGAGATGCACGGGATTTTCAGCGACGAGGCGCGCCTCCAGTACCAGCTGGACTTTGAGGCCGCAGTCGCCCGGGTCCAGGCTAGAATCAAGATGATCCCGGAGGGTGCGGCCAAAGAGATCGAAAGGGCCGCAAAATCCGGCAAAATCACGCTTGTGCGCGTGGCAGAACTCGAGGCCAAGAGCGAGCACGACACTGCTGCAATGGTGGAGGCTTTAAGCGAGCAGGTGCCTGCAGTCGCCAAGCCGTGGGTGCACTATGGTCTCACCAGCAACGACGTAGTCGACACATCGACTTGCATGCAAATGCGCGACGCGTTTTCCATAATAAAGGGCAAGGTGGCAGGGCT
>DASZTR010000013.1:0-4778 GCA_035547955.1 Nitrososphaera sp.
CCTCACCCTTTTTAGAAAATCGCCATAGCCGCAGCCTACGTCAAGGTAGCTTGGCTTGTCGCTTACAGACTTGGCTATTGCCGCAACGCGCAGCACGTCGACTCTGCGATATGCAAAATACGTGCCTGCAAAGAACGGAAAAATGTAACGAGCGTGGCCTGCCGGCGGTTTTTTTTCCAGAAACTGCCTGTAAGCTTTATGTGCGCTCTGCAACTCGTCCAGCTTGAAAGGCATGTAGATTGCTTGCATTCTGCACGCGCGCATGTCCCTATATTTTGCTTCACGTGCGAAGATTTTCTACCCTATAACACCGTTTACGAAACCCCATAACGCTTATTAAGTTCCGTTCGCAACAGATGGACTATGGTTAGGAAATTTGACGACTGGTGGAAGACAGTTCCAGCTGACTTGAAGGCAAAGGCCCGCAAGGGTGACGAGTCCAACAAGCCATTGCTCAACCAGGTTAACTACGTTCTTCTGCACCTTCACTTGGCAGGCAAGCACGATGCAAAGCCAACTCATGAGGAGCTGAAGGACTGGCTGCACAGTGGCCAGGTTGATGTCCTGAGACAGGGCGGCAAGTAAAGAGCTAGAAAAAACTTTTCTCTTTTTTCCTTTTCTTTTCATCCTTTCACATTACTAGCGTACACGCTGCGTTCTTACTCCTTTGAATGAAGTTATAACAGCGTTTTGGGATATGCATAGAGTTTAAATAGTTTCAAGCACTGACAACGCCTAGTGAATTAATAGATGCCAATTGCTATACTTCCAGACGTCGATGAGCAAAGATGCATCGGCTGCGCACTCTGCGTAGAAATCTGCACCGCTCTCGGTCCAGATGTGCTCAGGGTCAAGCCGGTGGAAGGATGGAAGAGGGGTAAGGCATTTGTCTTCTATCCAGAAAGATGCATCTCTGATGGAGCGTGCATCGGTGTGTGCCCAACACATGCTATTTTCTGGATGAGGCCGATGGAATACACCCCAGGACAGCCTGTCCCGCTGCACAAGAACGGTGTGTTCAGCAAGGGCTGGGAAGAAGGCTAAAAGAGTCCTTATTCCAAGAACCTCTTTCTTCTCTCTTTTTCTCTCTCCTTTTTCAGGTTTCAAAACTCATATCTACTAGTTCGTCGATTGTACCGTAAACATGTGCGACTACATGTACTACTATGAAGAAGAGCTTCGCAAGCACAAGGCCAGAAAACAACAGACGCCAGAGCCCGAAATGGAACAGATGGAAAAACAGCAACTAGAAAAAGAAGAAAAGCCGATCATCGTCAAAGCTTAGAATAAGTGTCTGCCAGCCGGAGAGGCTCTGGCAGCCACTCTCCCTTCTTTATCGTTCTCCTGACAAGGGCGACGGCGGATTCAAGCGACATCTTGTGGCCGACGCTTACGTACAGGTTCTTATTCTTCTTCTTCTTTTCGTTTTTTATCACGTATCCTAGCAAGTCACCGCCGAGCTCTACGTAATTGTCGCTGTCCCTAACTGTTCCGCACAGGAGGCTCTTTGCGGCCCCTATGGCAGGCTTGTTAGTGATGACTCCGACGTAGCACGCAAGGCCGCACCTGCGCGGGTGCAAAAGCCCGTGGCCGTCCACCAACACAAGGTCATAGCGTTTTACGCGCTTTAGCGTGCGAAGCACGGGGCCTGCCTCACGCAGCATGAAAAGCCCGGGTATATACGGGTGCTTGATCTCGCTTTTCGTGTTCACCTGCTCCACTATTGTGTTCAGATCTGCGACGTTCATGACCACCGCAGAGCAATGCGCGACGCCTGCGCGGTACGAGACGTCGACTCCGCACACGAGACTGATCTCGCTGCCATGATCATTTGTAGCCACGACAACCTTTTTCGCAATCTCTTTTTGCTGCCGGACTGCAGTGGCCGGGGTGGACGGGAGCCTATAGCCTGTCAATTACGTGTTCCGAATGGTAATCCTCTACGCGGGCCTTTAGCCTTGCCTGTTGCACAGCCTGCTTCATGAACTCGTCGGCCGCTACGATTACCACCTCGTCAAACTTGGCTGCAAAGGCCTGCAGGGATTCTACAAACGAAGCGTAATCGCTTATGCGCCTCTCCGTCCTTGCAGTCAGGTTGTGCGATGCGGGGAATACGTCAGATATTTCCGCCGGGATTATGCCGAGGTACGGGTTGTACGTCGCCAGCTGCGCGTCGGGGAATTTCTTGGCGAGCGCCTTGAAGCCCCTCGTCGCATAAAACGGGTGCACCTCGCCTTCCGGGAATATGACAAGCTTCTTTTTCTTCCTGGTCGTTGTGGAAAATTGCGAAACGGCCAACCTAAAGCGCTTAGCCTCAGGCCTATGTTGGTCAATGGGGTCAAAGAAAAAGATCGCCTTTTCCTTGAAGAGGGGCGTGCCGTCGGCGACAAAGTCGAGCTCGTCATCTCCAAGCAATCGCGCCGCTTCCATAAGCTTGGGGTGCGCCCTTGCCTTTTGCATCACGTACTCCCACAGCCGGCCGTCCATTATGGCCTGCTTTGTCGCGTCGACCTCTGCCTTTAGCACGTGCAGGTTGTGCTTGGCTAGCTCTATCGTGCGCTGGTCCCTTGGCATGCCGCGCAGTTCCGCAAGCGTGTACGACGAGCAGACGGGGCACTGGCAGGGCAGATACGTCATCTCTTCCATGCGCGCAGTGCCGTTTGCGTGCATGTACCTACCGTCCTTGGCGTACAACATGTACGACGCCGAGTCAAACGTGTCGCAGCCGAGCGAAATCGCTAGGGGGATTGTGAGAGGGTGGCCGGCGCCAAACAGGTGCACCGGCTTTGCCGGGATCACCTTTTTTGCCCTTGCTATCATGCGCGTCAGGGTTGCAAACTCGTACGCCTCCATCAGCTCAACTGGGCTCCCAAGGGCCATGAACTGGAACCCCATTTCATCGAGTGCTTTTGCTGAATGCTCGACGAGATCGAAATGCTCGGCGCCCTGCACGGGTCCTACCCATACAGCGTCCGTGTCGTCGCCGACTACACTCAAAGTCTCCTTGCAGTTTTCAAGCGTAATCCTGACGTACTCCTTTGCCTGCCCGTACGGGAGGCCGTATCCGGTGGGCTTGTCAAGCGGTATCGGGATGTCGCTTTTGATGTCCTTTTCAAACTGCGCCATCGCAGTCGGCTCTACCTCTACCGACCCGTATTCGAGCACCTGGTATCCGCCCGAGTCGGTCATCACCGAGCCGTCAAAGCCTATGATGTCATGGATGCCGCGCTTTCTTGCCTCGTCGCCATAGTGCTTGAGAGTGATGTACGCGTTCGTTATAACGAGCGAAAAGCCCATTTTTTCCTTGAGGAATTTCGGGCTTATGGTCTGCCTGACGGGGTGTACCACCGGGACAAAAGCCGGCGTCTCCACTTCTCCGTGGGGCGTCGAGAGCCTGCCTATCCTGGCCGCAAGATCCGTATATCGGACCTCAAAAGCCACTACTTCTTTGTCTCCTTCATAAACGAGTCAAAGATGGACCTGACCCTGTCGGCAGACAGGCCGGAGCCTTCTTCAACCCCTGATTCTGTAACCTTTATCTTGTCCATGACGATGATCGCGCCGACATCCTCGCGGATCTTGACCAGGCCGGGGAACGCCCTCTCTAGCCTCTCTGCAAGCGCCTTGAAGTCAAAGGGCTTTTCCATCAGGCGGATTTCCTTGACGAACGCGCCGTTTAGGATCACCTTCAGTATGCCGTGGCCTTCGACATTGTCAAGCACGATGTCGAGCTTGTCGTCGACGCCGGCAAGCGTCCCGTTGTAAACCTTGCTATCAGAAGTCTCTACCGCCACCTTTTTGCCTATGAATTGAAGTGTCTCTTCACCAAATTTTCTTGTAACAACAGCTGCCATGCCTTTCTCAATTGCTCGGTTGTATATATACGAATTTTCGAGATACTGGCTGTCAGATTGTATGGATGTATTGCATCATAGTACATCTTCATCATCATTATAGGATACACGGTCGATATGCCCCGAGGGTAAGAGAGAGGGGGCGTATGTGTGTGTGTGCATGGCACGCACGCAGAGAGCCGGTCGCAAACCGGGTGTAAAGCCAATACGTCTGGGACTTTTTTTTGCATGGCGTGATACATTTCTGCACCCGTTTTTTTGCTCTTTGTACGAGGGGAATTCTTGCCGTGATTGTCCGCGGCAATGATGTTGCTTTTTGGCAAATCCTGCGCTAGTTACCCTGGTCTAGCATATTGTGATATTATTTGCATAATGATCCTGTCTCTTTGTTAGGCAGATGGCATGGAGGCAGATATGGTATGACTGAAAAAATCAAATTGCTATCAAAAATCTAATAATTTGTTTTGAAATAATGCATAAAATCTTTACATAATCATATTTTGGATAGAAAAAACATAGTACAATAAATATCTGATGTCCTTGCCGATAATGATATGTCCAAACCATACCAGATTAGGCCGTATCGGCCAAAAAAGAAAGGCAATGTGCCTTTTTGCTCCATATGCGGAGAAAGAGTAACAAACGAGGCCCTATTTGAAGTGGGGGATTACATAGTTGCCCAAAAATACTGCGATAATTGCCTGCCCAATGCAGAGTACGAAGCTCCTTCTGATGACAGAGAATATAGCTCCTGAAGGGCGGGTGGCGCGATAACACGAATATGCTGGCCGTCAAGCGTGCATGACAGAGTTCCGAAACTTCAAGTGCACTAGACAAAAAACACGCGCACGCGCGCACACACACAAAGAGAGAGAGAGAAAAAAACAGTATACGTGGATTGCGAAAAACTCCGAAAAAAACAAA
>DASZTR010000014.1:0-3239 GCA_035547955.1 Nitrososphaera sp.
AGCAGTAGAAAGGCAGCTGGCGCGACGCGTTTGTCGTGCCGTCGATTGCGTCCATGATGACATAACCTTCTCCTTCTTTTCCCTCCATCCTTCCGCATTCTTCGCCGATTATAGTGGAGTCTATGCCGCGCTTTTTCAAGACCTCGATGACCGTATTTTCGGCCAAGAGGTCGATTTTGCGCGAGATGTCGCCTCCTGCCCCCCTTTTGCCCGTCTGCCTGTTGCCCCGGGCAGTCCCGGCAACGCTCCGGGTGCGCGCATGGACCTCACGGCAGGCATCCTTTAGCGTGGATATTATCATCATCATGCGTTACTTTGTCACAGGTTCTGTTGCTAACCCTGGCATAATTATGATTTCTCAAACCTACTATGTGGCGCGTTGTATTATGCATAAAGACACGCACACGCACACACGCACACATATGATCCAAGAATTTTTAGTTGATAGAGATAAAGAGAGAGAGAGCAGACAAAAGCGTGAAACTAGATCTGGCAAAGTTGTGTGCATCTGTATATGTGTGCGTATAGGTTTTTGCATCACTACATACGGATTCTTCTTGCTGCCCCACCCCCATATCAGGAGGACAACAACAAACAATGGCGGCAGGCTTTTTGCCTTACAGCCAGTAACGACAGCAGAGAAGCCTCATCCTCCTTTTCGCCAAAGCTATATAACGCATCTGCGCCGCAGTCTATCTGTACATTTACACATGGGAGGAGGAGGAAGCGACGACCCGTCTTCGACCCACCGCGTGGCGGTGATGGACTATGAGCTGTGCCAGCCAAGGAAGTGCGGCCTAGAGTGCATAGTGTACTGCCCGGTGAACAAGACGGGGGGCCAGTGCATAATCCAGCGCGAAGAGGACGGAAAAGCGCTGATATCGGAGGAGCTGTGCACGGGCTGCGGCATATGCATAAAGAAATGCCCCTTTGACGCAATAGTAATTGTCAACCTCGCAAAAGAGCTGTCGGAGGACAAGATCCATCAATATGGAGTCAACTCGTTCCGCTTTTACCGCCTGCCGACCCCCAAAAAAGGCGCGGTAGTGGGGTTGGTGGGCAGAAACGGAATGGGCAAGTCCACCATAGTAAACGTCCTTTCCGGCAACATAAAGCCAAACCTCGGAAGGTTCGAGGGCGAGCCTCCTTCGTGGGACGACGTGCTGAAATACTTCCAGGGCACGGAATTAAAGGCACACTTTGAAAAGATAGCAAATGGCCAGCTGCGCGCCTCGATAAAGCCGCAGCTCGTCTACATGATACCAAAGGCGTTCAAGGGCACGCCAGGAGACCTGCTAAAGAAATACGACGAGCGCAAGGTAGCCGACAGCCTAGTCGAAGAGCTGGGCCTGAAAAACGTGCTAGACCGCGACCTTGCTGCCCTCTCCGGGGGAGAACTGCAGCGGCTTGCGGTGGCAGTCGCGGCGGCCAAGGACGCAGACTATTACTTTTTTGACGAGCCGTCCTCGTACAACGACGTTTACCAGCGGCTTGCGGTGGCAAAGGTGATCAAGGGCCTTGCAGAGCAGGGCAAGAGCGTGATGGTAGTCGAGCACGACATGACGCTCCTTGACTATTTGTCCGATTACGTCCACATCATATATGGCGAACCGGGGGCCTATGGCATCGTCTCGGCGCTGCAGAGCACCAAGGTCGGCATAAACAACTTTCTTGAAGGCTATTTGCCGGCCGAAAACGTGCGGTTCCGCGAAAAGGCGTTCCGCTTTGACGTCGCCACATCGGCCGATGATGTCGTAGAAGAGCTTGCAGTGGCAAGCTATACCGACGTCTCAAAGGCGTTCCCGTCGTTCAGGCTTGACGTGGCTGCGGGCAAGATCCGCAGGGGCGAGATAGTGGGAGTGGTAGGCGCAAACGCCCTGGGCAAGACGACGTTCATGCGCATGCTCGCCGGGGTCGACAGGCCGGACTCTGGCAGGATAGAGGCAGGCGCCAAGATATCCTACAAGCCGCAGTACCTCAGCCAGGACTACGAGGGAGACGTGCGCTCGCTCCTGTATACCGCATATCAGGGGCCGATTGAAAACTCGCCGGTGGAAGAGCAGATAATAATCCCGCTTGGGATAAAAAAGCTGCTTGAAAAGAGCGTCAAGAACCTGAGCGGAGGCGAGCTCCAAAAAGTCGCGGTTGCGGCGTCGCTTTTGCGCCAGGCAGACATTTACGCCCTTGACGAGCCGTCCGCGTTCCTTGACGCGGAGGACAGGATAGCCGTTGCAAAGTTCCTGCAGCGCTTTGTCAGGGCGCAGGGGCGCTCGGCCATAATCATCGACCACGACCTCCAGCTGATTGACCTGGTAGCTGACACGATGGTGATATTCGAGGGCGAGCCGGGAATAAGAGGCAGCGCGACTGCCCCCATGCGCAAGGAGGACGGCATGAACCGCTTTTTGCAAGCGCTTGCCATAACCTACAGGCGCGACGAGACCACCGGCAGGCCACGCGTGAACAAGGAAGGCGGCAGGCTGGACAGGGAGCAAAAAGACTCGGGCAACTATTACTACACAAGGCAACCACAGCAGAGCAATAATAGTTAGTAAAAAAAAGAGATATGCCGCACATGCTCAAAAATGTCCTGGCCGGCGTGCTTTCGGCAGAAGAGGCGTCGCAGGTCTATTCCGCTTTTGACCAGATAGGCGACATTGTCATAATCAAAGTCCCCGACGGCCTCGCTGCAAAAAAGCAGCTGGTAGCAGAGGCGATACTCGCTAACGTCAAGACGGCAAAGGCGGTCTTTGCGCAGGCGTCGGCGGTAAAAGGCGACTACCGCACCCGCGACTTGGAATTCATAGCAGGCGAGAACCGCACGGTCACGGAGTACAGAGAGCACGGCTGCAGGTTCAGAGTCGATGTCGCTCGTGCTTATTTCTCGCCGCGCCTGTCCACGGAGCGCCAGCGCATAGCGAGCCTGGTTCAAGAAGGCGAGACCGTGGTCAACATGTTCGCCGGCATCGGCACGTACTCTGTAATCATAGCCAGGGCGGTCAAGACGAGCAGGGTGTATAGCATCGACTCCAACCCCGTGGCAAACGACCTGTGCATTGAAAACGCCCGGCTAAACAAGGTATCTGGCCGCGTCATCCCCGTGTGCGCCGACGCCTCTGAAGCGATAAAGGCGCAGCTGGCCGGCGTCGCAGACAGGGTGATAATGCCGCTGCCGGAAAAGGCAAGGGAATTCGTAGGGCCGGCCGTGCTTGCCCTAAAAGAAGGGCGCGGGGTCGTGC
>DASZTR010000015.1:0-15236 GCA_035547955.1 Nitrososphaera sp.
GAATCGCTATCATTTCAGATCCAGAATCTTATACGCTCCAAGTTCCGGCTCATCGACAGGATATCTGTTATACCCCATCCTCTAGCAGTTGGCATGAAAAAGAAAAAGACTGCAATTTAAAAGAAAAAGATCTTCAACAAATGAGAGAGCCATATACGTTTGTTTATCTCTCTCTCTATCATCTGCCCTTTTATTGACCAAATTTTTTTCGTGTCTCGTCATGGTTAAGATGTATATACACAAATACATGTATATGCGCACGCAAGCAAAAGAAAAGATGCCGGCCTGTTTTTACTTTAATCGCCTCTGCTTCTAGGCAAGAGCACTTATGCCGTCATTTGTGACGACCATTGTGATAGTTGACCTGATGTCTTCTATCTTGCGTAATTTTGAGGATATTATTTCCTTAACCCTGTCAGGGTCCGGGGCCTCTATCTTGACTAGAATGTCGTAAACTCCGCGAACCTTGTACACTTCTTTGACACCCTCTATCTTGCGGAGCTCTTCTGCTACATGGCCATCGCTTCCAAGACTGGTGTTGATAAGAACAATGACTTTGCGCATATGTGATATGTATCGTAATGCAGCTCCAAGATTTAAACTCCTTTTGCGAATCTCAAAACAGATTCCAGTGTCTGGCGTATATAACCAATAGCAACCAAAACCTGCATTTTGGTTTCCAAAGTGCTCCTGCCCAAAACCGCCAATACAAATTGTATACCTGCCTTCGGATCACTCCTAGAATAAACCCTCAATCTCTTCCATTGTGTTTCAGCTGGTTGACTGGGGCCTGAACCTCTCAAGCATCCTTGACCTCAAGCGGTGGCAATGGATTCGCCCCTTTTTGCCCCCCCCAAATTGAGCTAGGATGTGCTTGCGGCAGGTCATGCTAGAATTATGACCAGCTTCTTCTTCCTCGTCTTTGCATTTTGATTTTTTCTAGATGTTCCTGTGCGTGTATTGTAGCGCCGTTCTTGATAAAAAAGTTAAGCGCGGTAGAAAAATGATCTTTTCTTATTATTACAGAGCCGTCTGGATGTATATGGCCTCTGCAGATCTTTTTCTTTTCCTATGAATAGTTGCGCCACGTGTGGTTGCACTTGGTGCACCTGAAAAACTGAGTCGTGGCCTCATCAGCCGATCTCGTTTGAAGCATCCACCACACCGCCGTGTTGTTATCGCACGTCGGGCACTGGATGGTTATCGTGGGGAGATCCTGCTGGTTGCTGCTGTCGTCGTCCATGACCTTGAGCGAGGCGTCCTTGCCTGTGACCTGTTTTACCTCTATCACGCTCTTGCCGTCGGAGGCACCTTTTTTCGCCCTAAACCCGCACTTGGGGCACACGACGTCATCACCTGACGGCTTTAGGCGCGTCTGGCATTCGGGGCAAAAACGCATATGTCTTAAAACACACTCCCTCTCCACATATATACACATACACGAGTGTGCATACGTGCCTTTTACTTTAGGGCCGCCTTGACAAGGCCGGCTAGCTCTTTGGAATAATCCGCCGCGGATACGGCGGCGTCTTGGATGACTTCAGCGGGATCCTTTCGCTTGGTCGCAACTCTCATCTTGAAATCCTTGGTAAGAGGGTGCTGGAGCATCACTCCTGCGAAATCAACGCTTTTTTCCTTCAAGAGTTCGTGCTGGACAATGTAGAGGATAGAGATGTCTTCCTCGCGCACTTTGATCTCAAGCTCATTGTCCTTAAAGTCGGTGATCTCTGCAAACATAATTCGTAACAGAGACAACTACTTATTGAGGATATAAATGATACCATGACGGAACGGGACAGAGAAATTGTCGAGCTACATCAGCGGCGCAATCCTTGAGAAATCGCACGACACGGTCAAGGCCGACCGGCCGCTTACGCTTAGTCTCAGCTTCAAGATAGAAGGGGCGATCCGCGATGCATTTTCGCAAAAGAATTGGGAAAAGGCGTACAACAAGCACGACAACGGCTTCCGCATGACCATCGAGGTCGACATAAAGACGGGCGGCAAGACGGCGATGCATCTAAAGTTCGTAAGGAAGGCCGCGTTGTTCTGGACGCGAAACCCCAAGATACCGCATAGGATATGGGTGTCCGTAGTCAAGGACGAAACGCCCTTTTACCCGCTTGCCGAAGAGGAGGCCCGGTCGCTGCTGTTCGACGTCAACAAAGTGATAGAGCTGACTGGGGCAGAGCTTGCATCGGGCGCGCACAGGCTTTCTGCCGACATACGCGTGCGGTGGGGCAAGCACGAATATACAGAACCAGCCGAGCTATCTGCCAAGTCAAACGCGGTGGAATTGCGCGCCGTCGCCTAAGGTTTTTTATCGCTGCACCTGAGCACTGTTCTTCTTACAATGTATTTTCACACGTCAATGTTTATTAGGTGGTTTGCTATCTAATCGTTAGGATACTAACTAAATATGCAAAAGAATGCTCAAGCCAACCTTGGATTGATGGTCAAAAACGCTGTCATTGCGATGCAAAAGGCATTTGATTTTGAACTCCAAAAGAGCGTGGGGATCAACTGGAGCCAGGCTAAAGTGATAATGATGCTCGCGCAAAAGGACGGCATGGCCCAGAAAGAGATTGCAGACGGCATCTGCATCGAGGCCCCGACGCTCGTCCCGATCATCGACCGCATGGAGCGCGAGGAGCTGGTCGAGAGGAGACAGGACGCGGCCGATCGGAGGAACAACAGGGTGTACCTGACCGGCAAATCCAGACCGCTCCAAGATGCAATAGATGAAAGCGTCGCGCGGGTGAGAAAGGTGGCATACAAGGGCATATCAAAAGATGAGCTAGAAATGACCATGCGCGTCATGGACATGATCTCTAAAAACATAAGCGACTATTACACGGAATCTTCACGGCAGCAGCAGACTGCTCTTGCAGAGCCCCAAAAAACGACGACAGCCGCAGCAACAGCAACAACAACAAAGCAGTAAAGATGGTTTTCATAATGGAAAAAGAAAAAGAAAGCTCAAACCCTGACAACAAGATCCCGATCTCGGCATGGAAGACGCTTGCGATCCTAAGTTCCATCGCTACGATGGTGATGTACGTCGAGACGATGCTGGTGCCGTCCCTTCCGCACATCATGAACGAGTTCTCGCTCCCCTACAGCCTTTCGCCCTGGATATTGACCACCTACCTGATAGCAGGCGCGGTGATGACGCCTATTGCCAGCAGCCTTGCCAATCTGCACGGCAAGAAAAAGATCCTCTTGTGCGTGATGCTGGTCTATGCCGCAGGTGTAGTCATCGGCGGGATTACAAACGACCTGTACAGCTTTATCGTGGCAAGGGGGATGCAGGGAGTGGGGATGGCGATGTTTCCCCTTGCATTCAGCATAATAAGAGAGCAGTTCCCAAGAAACAGGCTTGCCATAGGGCAGGGCATAATCACGTCCATGTTTGCGAGCGGGTCGATAATGGGCCTGCTGGTCGGCGCAGGGATTTCAGAGGCATTTGGATGGAGGATGACGTTCCTATCAATCGTGCCGGTCACGGGTATCCTGCTCCTTGTCATCATGCGGTCGATACGCGAAGGCCAGATCCACCCGCAGTGGCAGCAGCAACAGCCGGAGCAACAGCAACGACAGCTGCAAAGCGGCGCCGAGCACGCCATGCCAAAGCAATCCCTTGACGTCTATGGCGCAATAACGCTTGCCGTAGTGATAACGTCGTTTCTGCTACTCCTCACCTATCTCGGACAGGATGAGAACAGCGGCGCGAGAGGCAGCAATGGCGACATGATGACGCTCCTTGCGGTATCAGTGGTCTGCGCCGCGTCGTTTGCGGCGTTCATATTCGTAGAGCGCAGGGCCGCGCAGCCGCTAATAGACTACCGCCTCTTCAAGAACAAGACGCTACTCTTGGCAAATGTCATGATAATAGTCATCGGCCTCTCAATGTTCACTGTATTTCAGACCATCCCGATACTTGCGGAAAGCCCAAAGCCGATAGGCTTTGGCTCAAACGTGACAGAGGCGGCGACAATACAGCTCCCGTTCGCGGTTATCCTGCTGGTGTTTGGACCGACCTCCGGCTTTATCGTGTCAAAGATGGGATCAATACGCCCCGCGATAATCGGCAGCGTGGTCAACGTCCTGGGGTTTCTGCTGCTCGCCCTGTTCCATTCGCTCCCGTGGATGGTGTCTGTGAGCCTTGGGATAGTATCCACCGGGCTCTCGCTTGGCAGCGTCGGCATCATGAACATAATAATGCTGAACACTTCTCAGCGCCAGATGGTCTCATCCATTGGCAACACTACCCTCTTTAGGATAATCGGGAGCTCTGTCGGGCCGGCGGTAGCCGGAGTGCTCATGCAGAGCCACCTTGTGACCGCAGGCGGGCTTTCCGGCACTTTTCCTGCGCCCGAGACCTACACCATGATATTTGCCGGCGCCACTGCTCTTGCGGCGATGTCTGTGGTGATGTCGATACTGTTGAGGAGGTCGATCCCGATCTCGCTGCGCACGGCCTAGCCTGAGTGTGGATTTATAAGATTATTTCGTGCAAGTACCGCGATAGAGAGCGATACACACAAACATGCATGACGATGTTCCAGGCAAGGACGCAGAGCTTGGCATTTTGCTGCCAAGCGGCAGGGTACGGTGCACTGCTTGCGCCCGCTATTGCGAAATACCTGAGGGAAAGATCGGTCTTTGCGGCATCCGCGGGGTCGTCAACAACAAGTTGCGGCTGTACGTGTACGGCAGAGTGATAGCAGGCAACGTCGACCCGATAGAGAAAAAGCCCGTCACACATTATCAGCCGGGATCGTCGATATTTTCCATCGCGACGACTGGCTGTAATTGGTTATGCCGTTATTGCCAGAACTATGACATTTCACAGAGGCGTAAGATAGAAGGTGCAGAAATGACGCCGGAGCAGGTCGCGCAGGCCGCAGAGATGCATGGAGCGCAAGGCATAGCCTACACATACAACGAGCCATCGATATTCATCGAGTTTGCCCGCGACTGCGGCATCGAAGCGCACAAGCGGGGCATATTCAACGTCTTTGTATCAAACGGCTATGATACACCCGAGTCTGTAAACGAGATGTCAAAGTTCCTTGATTGCATCACCGTCGACTTTAAAGGCTCTGGCAAGCAAGAGTTTGTCCGACGATACATCGGCATTCCAAGTGCGGACCCAATATTCCAGACACTCAGGGAGATAAAACACAAGACAAAGATCTATGTCGAAATAACCGACCTTGTCGTGCCGAAGGTGGGCGACGATCTTGAGGATGCAAAAAAGTTGTGCCGGTTTGTCTACGACGAGCTTGGGTCGGACACGCCGATTCATTTCCTGCGCTTCCACCCTGACTACAAGATGATGGAATTTGGCCCTACGCCTATAGAGACGCTTGAAAAACACTATCAGGTCGCAAAGAATGAGGGCCTCACGTATGCGTACCTCGGAAACGTGCCGGGGCACCCGTTAGAGGACACTTACTGCCCTGGCTGCAACGCAGTCGCAATCGGGCGATATGGCTTTTATATCGACAAATGGAATTTGGATGCCGGCAACCGCTGCAAGACGTGCGGTTACAAGCTCCCGGTAATTGGGCAATTGCACAAGCAGCAAAAGCAGCGCTTCCAGTTCATATAGGTTAAAATTGCACCTGCCGCCCGCAATCAGCGGGGTCGTTGTCTAGCTTGGTTAGGATGCCAGCCTTGGGCGCTGGAGGTCGCTGGTTCGAATCCGGCCGACCCCATTCTCAAGTCGGGGATTTGGATGGATCCTGACTTCAGTTAATATGAACACACGTAATATGGCCAAAGACACGTCAATTGACGGCTGTTTTCCAACAAGTTTGGTTGACGCTATTTCTCTGACATCTTCGTTAATTCCCGCCAACTCTCCATACTCATAATGTTATTCGCAAAGATACATCAAACTACCTATCCATCTTTACATAATCTACTCTCTATAGGTTAAGCCAGCCGCTGCTGGGACGACTTCTCTTTGTCAGATTCCGAAAGCAAGGGGAGGGAGAGAGGGAAGAGTATGGGCATTAATTATGAGTTGTATAAACTTGGTAGAAGATTACTGAATGAAAATCAATTCGATGATTATTGTTGCACATACTCGCTGCGTGATTGTGGTCGAATGTCTTTGAAGATAGTTGATGAGTGGAGTGCAATCTTGTACATTTCACAACTTGAAATAATCGATTATCAACGACCAATTGCCTAACATTCACACTCCTTAGATAGGGCTCTCATTGGCCTTTGCCTACAAAAGAGGAAGGGAGAACCGGGATAAACAATACGAATAACATGCAGACAAGTCTTTAAGCAATCGATTACATTCCTAAATAGTGATTATGTGGTAGATTCAATTAGTGTTACTTTCCGAATTAGTAATAAGAAAATAGAAGCCCTAAAAAGCGTTGCAGAAGAGAAGCGCATTTCTCTCAATGTATTGGTGAATAATATCCTTGATTCCTACTTGGAATGGGAGTACCATGCTCCGAAAGTAGGTTTTGTACCGATGCAAAAATCTGTACTGAAGGATTTGTTCGATGCTATACCTGATGAAACCATAATGCAAATAGCAACAAAGGCGGCCGACAAATTCAGAGATGAATTGATGATGATATATGGCAAAGTCGATTTGGAGTCTATGATTTCTTTTACAAAAAACAGAATTACTAGGTCGGGGTTCGTTCTTCGAGAGTTTGAAGGCAGCGGCGAAGAAGGTGAGAGAAGAATGGTAATTAAACACGATGTGGGCCCAAAATGGGCGCTATTTTCAAAGATATACATCGAGAGGCTCATCAACAATGTAGGTCAGGCAGCTAAGGTTGAAACTGTGGACAATACATTAGTTGTTGAAATCTTAGCCTGCTAGTGAGCCATCCTGCCCCTCTGCTTCGAAGTACAAATCCTCGTCTAAGGGCAATTAAGCTTTAGCGATTCGGTGCTTCAGTTCGTCCATTTTGAACTCCTTCTGACATAAATCGCACCTCCAAAGATATCTCAAGTCTTCAGCGTCCAGTGAGCCTTTTTCCAATTGTAAGCCACAATCTGGGCATGAGAGCATCTACAAGAGACTTACCCTTCATAATAGAAAGGAGCTTCGCCTTCTTTTTTGAGGCATCTCCCGGATTGATTCAAAATTACACAAGGACGAAGATCCGTTTCCCTCTTCAAGTCTACGACAATTAGAAAGTAAAAACTGGGAGTTTATTGATGTGGTGGTTTGCTTAACTACGGAAATTTGCTCACATTTCTGATATGAAACACTCTAGTTAGTCTCCTTGACAACGGTGATTGGTTGGGCGTTGACCGAGATCTATCTTTCATCATGCCACTGCCACCATAGCTTCGGTTGACTAGGATTATCCCTAGCCACCTCACGATCAGCGACAGGATTGTGGGCAAGACGGTTGTCAGGAAGAATGGCAGCTGCAATCCTGTAAGTAGCTCATGATACCTAAGCTGGGACTGCGGCCTAACCTGCCATCTTTCAATCTCTTCCTCTGACAGCATATGCTAGCGATAGATACCAAGTTGCCGGCTGCGGCAAGTGCGGTGATGGTCTCGGTGACGCCCAGTACCAGCATCATGATGTGCTTTCTGTAGGGCCTATACCAGACGAAAAAAACCTGTGACCGGACTATGCAAGCAGCACTGCTGCCGATATGGTGCTACCCGCGTGCCTGCTATGAGCAGTCGCGCGTATCCTGGTGCGAGCCAGATACAATTTGCACTACTGTGAAGGGCAGGATAGTGACCGCCGCACACTGGACTGCTGTCGTCGCAAGGTATGCGGCGTTAAAAGACGCAGATCTTGACCGGAGCCCTCTACTTACACACCCCCTGAACCTGTCAAGACGTATTGCGTTGGGCCGTACAGGACGACTATATTAGTTAGAAAAAGAAGGACTCCAAGTGCGACGAGAGTCCTTCCAGGAGTACGTCATAGTGCGAGCCGATGGTATGATCCATCGCAACTGTGGCGACCATGAGCAATGCGACAGCGAGAAAACTCCTCCTGCTTCCATTTGCCAAGAATCCTGAGTTGTTTTGCTACTACAGTCCAGCACCAATGCCCCGCCCTCCCCCGATTACCGCAGATATGATATTGTACGTCCGTGCTCTAGATGACCAATGTGGAAATAATCGAGGTGGCTGCCTGTCTAGAACCATGTTCTACATACGCAGCGACAAAAAAAGTATCCGGATAGAAGGGATTGAAAAAATTGCCCAGTGAAGTATAATTGTCTTGCAATAATTTTCCCGGTTTAGCGAGTCTGTTTCGCATTGGTGCTTGCAGAGAGTTTTTGTGGCACGCGGGACACATATGCTCTGCGTGCATAAATACGATTGTGCATCCTATACATCAATAGTCAATGAGGTTGAAGGCCCAAGGCCATTCCGTGAAAGTTAGGATCGTCATATTGGCTACTGCCGGTGTAACGGCAGCCATATTTGCCGTTTCCCTTTACACAGTTTATGGCGGCAGCATCAGCTGCTGCATTGCATCCCGGGAGGCTGATAATAATCATAAAGACAAGGGCACGGTATACGTCCTCTACGCGGGCTCGCTAGTAAATACGATGGAAAAATCCATTGGCCCGGCCTTTCAAGACGTAACTGGTTACGCGTACCAAGGAGAAGGGCACGGGTCGCTTGAGGATGCACAGATGATGATCAACGATGTTAGATCGCCTGATGTATTCATAGGCGTCGGAAAAGATGCTATGCAGTTGCTTGCCAACCATAGCCCGCCCCGTGCCACTTGGTGGCTCTCGTTTGCCTCTGATCAGCTGGTGATTGCCTATAACGAGAAGAGCCCGTTTGCGAAACAGCTTGACGTCGCTTCAAAGAACCAGACTGCGTGGTACAGAGTCTTGGAACAACCGGGTTTCAAATTAGGATTTAGTGACCCCAAGCTAGACCCTAAAGGCGTTTACGCAGTACTCTTGTTTAAACTTGCTTCACTTTACTACAAGGACGCATCACTTTCACAG
Source organism: Nitrososphaera sp. (assembly GCA_035547955.1). Lineage (GTDB taxonomy): Archaea > Thermoproteota > Nitrososphaeria > Nitrososphaerales > Nitrososphaeraceae > Nitrososphaera. Next base: position 8,988 of record DASZTR010000015.1, read on the forward strand.
TACCTGAACTCGACTCACGCCAGCATGTTCGCAGAAGAGGCGATGTCGGCAGAACTGCAGGCCGGAGCCATAGACGCCATCATAGCATACAAGCATGAGGCGATGGAGCAGCATCTTTCTTATGTGTCATTGCCCTCACGGATTAATTTTGGGTCACTATCGGATTTGCAATACTATAGCCAAGTATCTATCATCGATCTCTCGGTAAAGAGGAAGACTCTCGGAGCGCCTGTCACGTTTGCCGTGACTATTCCGGACACTTCCAAGAACAGGGATGGCGCGCTGGCGTTTGTGAAATTCATCCTCAATGATGCACATGCACAGAGTCTTATCAAAGAGCATGGTTTCAGTCCGATCAGGCCGCCTGTCATCGGAGGCAACGTTTCGGCGATCCCGCAGCTCTTTGATGACCATTGAAAAGAAGGAGATGAGTGACAAAATCTTAAGGAGAAAAAAGCCATCATTCTCTTCTTCTGCTACTCTCGTTGTCTATGCCATACTGGGGATCATCCTTCTGGCCTATCTGGTCGTTCCTCTAGCCAACCTTACTCCTGCTATTTTTGCCCGTCAGGACTTTATCGGTGATTTCTCAAGACCAGAGGTTCTAAGCGCGCTGGGAGTCTCTTTCCTTACTGCCTCTATTTCGGCCTGCATCGCGGCTTTCTTTGGGATACCGCTTGCGTACCTTTTGGCAAGGCGCAACTTTAGGGGCAAGTCCCTCGTCAGCATGCTTGTAGTCCTGCCTCTGGTCATGCCTCCCCTGATAAGCGGCACGACGATCCTCTTGGCGTTCTCTTCGGCAGGCATATCTCATCTTGTAACTCAATCCCTTCCTGGCATCATACTGGCCCAGCTGTACGTTGCCTCGCCCTTCATGGTGATATCGTCAAGAGTAGCCCTGGAGGGAGTCGACGAGAACTATGAAAAAATGTCTCGAGTCCTTGGCAAGTCAGAGTTTGAGACCTTCCGAAGGATAACTCTGCCCCTTGCAAAAAGTGGGATCATCGCCGGTTTCGTGCTGACGTGGATACGGGCCCTCGGCGAGTTTGGCGCTACGCTAATAGTGTCTTATTCTCCCCATACGATATCAATCCAAGCCTGGCAGGACTACCTGTCCGGCGGAATATACTATGCCATCCCAGACGTGATACTGGTAGTGCTGGTCGCGATAGGAGTCCTCTCGCTCATCGAGTTGAGCGGCACAGACCTTCTTTTTTCCAGGGCGGGGGCAAAGACGAAGCGTTGAATAGCTGCCCGTCTCCTGCCAGGCGCCCGACGACAAGCCTGACCTTTGACAACTTGCTTGTAAGAAAAAGAGGAAGAGGAGATGGAGACTTTACACTTGGCCCGTTGAGCCATCACATTGAAACAGAGGGCGCACAAGTTGTAGTAGTCGTCGGTCCAAATGGCGCGGGCAAGACGACACTTCTGGAGGCAATAGCAGGGTTGGCCGAGCTGCAACAAGGGCGGATAGAGCTCAACGGCGTAGAGATATCCGCGCTGCCGCCGCAAAACAGAAAAATCGGGTATGTCTCCCAGGAGCCGTACCTCTTTCCTAACATCAGCGTCGAAGGAAACGTGCTGTATGGTGCAACAGACGCATCCTTTGCCAAAAACCTGATGAGCGACCTGGGCATCTTGAACCTGTCTGACAGGAAAAGTCCGGCGACCCTCTCTGGCGGGCAACAGCAGAGGGTGTCGATCGCCAGAGCGCTCGCGACAAAGCCGAAGTTGCTGCTCTTTGACGAACCCTTCTCCCATCTTGATAGGCTAGTGCAAGAAGAAATGAGGGCGCTTGTAAAACAGCTGGTCCACAGGGATCAGGTGAGCGCTATCTATGTCACCCACAGCGTAGAGGAAGCGTACTCTGTGGCAGACCGCTTGCTATTTATCGACAACGGCAAGCTTGTAGAGACTGTATTCACATCACCGTCAGCAGGTGCAGGGGCGGCGGGTGGGAATTCCAGACCTAGGACAAAAAAATTCGCAGAGCTCCTTGGATACAGGAATTTCATCAGCGGGGCCATAGTCAAATCCCATGCAGGGATAGTCGACCTCAAGGTAGGTGGTATTATCCTTGAAGGGATGATAGGAGAAGACCCGGCGCAGCAGCCACTGTCGCCGTCATCATCATTATCATCAACTGCAACATTAGCGATCAGACCGGAGGATATTGCAATCTTTACTCAAAAGCCTTCTTTTGCCTCTAGCCCGCGAAACGTCATACCTGTGAAGGTCTCGCGACTTGTATCAAAGGGAGGGCTAACTGAGGTCCACGCCGAGGATGACGGATCAAAGATCTCTATAGTGGCCATGATCACGACAAGCTCGCTAAAAGATCTCGGGATAAACAAGGACGACAGAGTATTTGCGGTATTCAAAGCTACTGCAGCACATATTGTCACTACTGACTGATGTGCATGTACATGTGCATATAGCGGTGAAGAACCGTCCAGTGCAATAATCGCCAAAAAAATCACCTAGTGGAATAAAGTGGCAGCGATAATGCGCCGTTGTTTTGTTCCACCTATTGCAAAGCGCAATATCTTGTAGCAAATGCTCTCTTTTGCGCTTCTCTGCTATTTCTTTCTCTATCTCTAGCTTGATTCAGAGGGATGCTGTATTTCGCGCGCCTCTGAACCGTGTCCTCTCCTTGCCCTTGTCGCAAACAACACACCGACAAGGAATACAAAGATGCCAATGGTGATGGCGTACGTGCTCATTGCGTCTGCCATATGTTGTTCAGTCAGGCGAATGTCGAAGATAAACTTGTCGATGGGGAGGTTAAATTCTGCCAAAATGGTGGATCCTGTAATAGGGGAAAGCGCCCGCTAGGCTTGGCAACAAAATGAAAAAGAAAGGGAAAAAGGGGAGGGTTAGTCCCACTTGCTCCACGCGGCCATCCATCTGTATGTCCACGTGTTAAGTTTCGCACCCAACGCAGTCATGGGCACCGTTAGCACTGCACCAGCTCCAGATCCTAGAGCGACAGGCGAGTTGTAGAACTTACCTACCTGAGGTTCTATCGGAGTCATGTATGCTGGTAGCGTCGGTCTCGGATACTTGAAGGCCACCTCCAATGGGTCTCTGATGAGCAACAGGTTGACCATGTTGAACAGCGGGAAGGATAGGCCAACCAGCGTGCCGCCGATGATGATGACAGCGTGCTTGTTGCGTCTTGTCGCCCAGTACGTGAGGTCCAACAACATTGCCGATGGGATCCACACTGGCACCACGATGAAGTCGTATGGGTAGCCTAGCGCAAACCATGCGCCCTTTGCGACCCACGTGTATATGGTCATGATTGTGGCGTAATATGTGGCCGTGCCCGGAACGCCCGTGAACAACATGTAGTATACTGCACCCACAGCGAGCATAGTCGACTGTGATATTGAGAACACTACAAATGATGTCCACGCCCAGTCTGTGTAGAAGATGTAGTCTCCTGCGTTGATGGTTAGCAGCGTGCTGTTGACAGCAACGACTACTATGAATAGGTAGTGCGTTGTACGTCTAAGCCAGACCATTGGAATCCATGACAAAATGCTTGTATTTAAGATTTTGCATTACCAAAAAACTAGTGCGAAATCCGCACATACGCTTCAATTTGTAGGAAACATGCAGCGCGCATAGTCTACTGTACGTGGATAATGTGAAAAAGAAAAGGAAGAAAAAAGGCTTTTTCTCTCAAGCCCTTACCGTTTTCTCGCCCGTAATCTTCATGATGAAGAAGAATCCTAGGGCCTCGATTACGGTCAGGACGGACAGTGCGTATATTCCGCTAGGCAACGGGTATGCCCACGGGTAGACTGTGACACCTACGTAAATACCGCCCGCAGTTGCAGCCCAGCACAGAGCAAAGCCCAGAATGAAGATTGGCTTCATGTTTTCGACTCTGCGGCCGATCATGCGTTCGATATCGTCACGGCTCTCGCCGCCGCCTCCACCGCTACCGCCCTTGCGTCCACCGCCACCACTTCCATATCCCTTTGGTAGAGTCATTCTGCTATAGGAATAGAGTATGCCTTTTTAAATTTTGCTATCCGTAGGTACGGCATCTGCCGGCAAGTGTGGATTTCGTAGTTGTTCGTGGAAAAATGAAAAAGGGGAGAGGGAAGAGGGGTTTTTGCCCTGCTAGAATGCGTTTCTTCCGCTACCGCTGCCAAACATGCTTCCGATGTTGGTCTTGAACCTTGTCATGAGGATGACCAAGCCTACGACAGCGGCAGCAACTAGCACCGCCGTTGCCGGAAATTCTGGCACTACAGATATGTGAAAGTCCACCGTTTCTACAATCGGGCCTGGGTCTACTCCGTTGATCGAAGCAAGCCTTATGTGGATGGTCTTGCTCCCTGTGTCGCTAAAAGTGACTTTCTGTGTTGGAGCGTTGTCAAACAGCTGGTTGTCTCTATCTTCAATCGACGTGCCATTGGCGCTCAAGACTTGGAACTCATAGCTGACGCCATTTATCGGGTTGCCTTTGTTGTCAAAGAACGCCAGCGTAAACGTCGTTTCTTTGCCTGGCTCTATTGACACCGGGGTCCAGTCTAGCGTAATTTTGTGAGCCGCAGTCTCTGTGAGCCCTGATAGCGGAGGAGTCGGGGCTTGTACCTCGCTGGTGGGGACCGGGGGCTGCCCTGTGCCGTACTCCAAAAGCTCAAACGCAAATCTCATTGGAGCTGGAGGGCTAGTGACGCTCGCATATGTGTATGCTTTTACCGGGTACGGGAAGTCCTTGGCTACCCATATCTTGCTATCTGACTGGCCTTGTTTGTAGCTGACGACTGTTGTGTCAAAAGTCCCACCCTGGACCGTTACTTTTTCCGTCCCCGTCGGGCCGATTGCCACTGCTCCTGTGCCCGCTACATTGCCCCATTGCTGCGGGCTGAGGGATTTTGGCTCCAGCTTGTTGGCATATGCCTCAAGCCACGTCAAGCTATTCTGATATCCACTGAGGTACGGCTGCATGTCGTCGGGGACGTCGGAGCCTCCCAGGCGTACAAGGTTGATATCTGAGAGCCTTAGGGTACCGTTGATTACTCTGCCTTGATCAACAACAAAGGCCGGTGCAATCCACACTCCCTTGCTATCCTGCTCCTTGAAGTAAATCGTCATCGTGTAGGGCGAGCCGTCATTGGTAAGGCTGTCCTGTATTCTATATTTGACATACATGTTCGGCTTGACGCCCTTGCCGAGGTACCAAGTGTTGTCTGCCTGGGCATAGGCGGGTTTGACGCTTGCGGCCATCGCTACTGACGCTGCAACGACTCCAAAGATGAGCATAGAAGCTATCGCCGTAAAGGCGAAATACCTAGACTCCATTAATGGAAAGTAAAATTTGCGACCTGATAAATGTTTATTTTCCACTAGTTTTGTCCTGCCGCTTTTCGGCGGTCTTCGGCGATAAATAAATAAGTGGAACGCTTTACTATGAATGCAGCAAAAGAAACATGTGCAAGTGCGCCAAGGTCACTTTCTATGAAGTGGAGTTCAAGCTTTCGGGATTGAAGGTCGTCCCGACTCACAAAAACTGCGGCGAGGGGCTAAACGACGACCAGTTCAACTCGTTTGAGAAAGACCTTGTCAAATACTGGGGCTTTGAGCAAAAATAGCTCTGACTTTGCACATTTATATTTAAAACCCAGTCACTGTTTAAATGCTCAGACGGCTGCCTACTGCTCACTTGCGCCAACTTTATAAATGCCGGAGCAAATTGCGTCCTTGGTGGTTTTGAATGACCAAAATGTATAATGTAACGATTGAAACGACAGGTGTCGATGCGAACGAAGGCAAGGACTGGGCAAACGAACTCGCCAATGTGTATGCCGATATGGCAGTTTCGGACGTAAACGTCTCTGGCAACAAGATCTCGTTCAAAGCCGGTATGACCGGCATGGATGACACCGAGCCGGACGACATCAAGATGAAGCTTGATGAATACGTCACGATGCATGAGGCATTCGGCGTCAAGAAAATCGATATCCGTTAGGCACTAGGCCATTCATGGCCTTTTTTCTTGTTTTCACTCTCTATCAATAGTTACAAATCATAATCGATTGTTACTAATGCAGAAATAGAAATTTTGCAAAGTGTGGGAGTAATCAATACATGACTTGCAAGGGTATATGCATCCGTCACAAGGCTCAAAAGCCAGTCGGCTCTGGAAGGTACGCAAGCGGCCAAAAGCGGTGCCAGATATGCGAGATATTCATTAAATGGGATGGCTTGTGGTGTCCATGCTGCGGGTAC
>DASZTR010000016.1:0-8819 GCA_035547955.1 Nitrososphaera sp.
GCCTGCTGTAAATTCAAAGACAAAAACGGACGCTATTGCTGCAAGCGAATAGCGCAGAGCATTTCTCTTGATGATGGAAACGTCGGCAGACGCTGCCACTGTTGGACGGTGTTTACCAAAAATTGCTATTTAGGTGTTTATCATTATTTTAATGGTATATCAAAAAGGGGGAGGTAGTCCAGTCTCTAATTCGCCAGCGAATCAAGCCGGCTCTTTAGATTCTTGTACCTGTTTCTGACGGTCACTTCTGTGACCCCTGCGGCTTCGGCAATGTCCGTCTGAGTCCTGTTTTCGCCCGTCTCCAGCGAAGCCATGTACAGCACTGACGCCGCAAGCCCCATCGGGTCCTTGCCGGCTGACATGCCGCTTTTTACGACGTCGTACATAATGTTCATCGCATGGCGTTTGGTCTTTTCACTTAGTCCTGACTTGCTTGCGACCCTTGCGATGCATTTCATGGGGTCTATCATCGGAATTTTCAGGTCTAGTTCAAGCACGACGAGCCTGTACATCCTTGCCAAGTCTTTACGCTTGACGTTGCTGGTCTCGGCGATGTCTTTGAGCGTCCTTGACATGCCTGTCTCTCGTATCGCAATATATAGCGCCGCCCCGAGGGTTGCAGATATCGTCCTGCCCCTTACGAGACCGCGCTCTTGCGCCTTTCTGTATATGTAAGCCGTCTTTTCTATCACGGCGTCGGACAGCGACAGCTTGTCTTTGAGCCTGTCCAGCTCCGAGAACGCCTGCCTGAGGTTCCTGTCCGTCGGCGAGTGGGCCTGCGTGCGAAAGTCCCACGCCCTGAGTCTGTCCATTGTCGACTTCATGACTCCTTCTATCAGGCGTCCGCTTGCGTCCTTGTCCGTCCTTGCAATCACTGTAGACAGGCCCATGTCATGGCGTGCGAGTGAGCTGGGGATCCCAGTCCTTGCCCTATCGTCCGCCTCTTGGGAGGTGAACGCGCGCCATTCGGGCCGCATCTCCTGTATCTTGTCCGAAATCACGAGCCCACAGCTCCGGCAAATAATCTCGCCAGATTCTGGGTCTGTGACCGTCTTTTCGTGTTTGCACGGGGATATCAGTGATGTTTTCATGTTTTCTGAAAAGCAATGTAATATCGCGTTTGCAACTTATAAGGCCTGTGGAACTAAGTATAATTGCATTCGGGGTTTGTACTATTGAGAATTTTTAATGATTATTGTCTGGTGGCAAATAATTGAAAGATTTTTAGCGATAAACGTCAAGATATGGATTGTCGAAATGCAAATGCTTGCAGCGTTCGCGCCTGTTACCGCACATCTGGGGCGGTTGTTTATAAAAATATTACAGCAATTCCAGTATATGAACCTACAATATAATATAACGAAGAAACTTAGAGAAAACTCTATCAACAGGCTCCTTTTCAGGGGATAGACGTTTGTTGCCCTCTGCGCAGGATAACCGGCATACGTTTTGCTACGTGCGTCTCCTCTACTCTTTGCAAAAAATCACCAATGTCTGCCGGCCTTGACTTTATAGTGCCTACGATGTTGACAGGCGAGTATGGCAGAACCTTGCCTGTCTTGCTGCTAATTGGCGTAGGGCCGTAAAAAAAGCACAGGGCGCTGTCTTTTGGCCAGTACGCCACGTCAAACAAATCCACCTGCGCTTTGGCATTTTCTTCTCCGACCTTTACCTGTGTCTCCTCTGAATACAGTTCATCTCCCCACCTCTCTATAACCATCGTCAGGGGCAGGCTTTCGACAATGGCCTTGACCGTTCGAGGAGAGTGCAAGCCGTCAAGCTCGATCTCGACCTTTTCGCATATCTCTGAAAATTCAAGAAAAGCCCTCATCATTTTCTTTACCACCGTCATTTCTTTTTTGTATTGCCCTTGTTGTTTGTATTTTTATTATTATTGTTATTATTTTGAAACGGCATAGGTAATTCAGGCAAATTTAGCTCCTCGACCTTGCCTGCGAGCATCGCAAACGTCCTGCCGTCATACGTGCACTTGACTATGGGAATCGGCTTTATGCCAGCAAGACTGTCGGCGACCTTGTAGTATTCTACCAGTTTGCGCTGCTCGTACACGGTTACATTCTTGCGCCTGAATCTCTTCTTGCTCATGAACTTGAATGCAAAGACTATATGGCGCGTGGGATAGATCGCAAACATTTCTGTCACTATCATGCACCTTTCGATCTGGTCCTGTGGCACATAGAGTATGTCACTCGTGCCGGACTTTGCCTCTATTGTGAGCAGTATCCCTTCCTTGTTGTTTACTGCGACAATGTCTGGCAGGCCGGTCGACGACCCGCCGAGCCTGCGCGCGGTAAAGCCATGCTTGTTCAGCCTCTCAACTAGGCCGTGTTCAAAAGCATAGCCTCTGCTTCTGCGAAGGTTGTTCCCCAACTACTAGGTCCGCCTCTAGCGGTTAATGCCACGTCTATAAAAAACTGTAGTAATGATTACCAACGTCATAATCGTTATTATCATTGCATTCGCAAGTTTTTTATCCAAACACGCCTCGCTACACAGGTGCACGAAAACAAATATGCCATCTATCAACAATAACAATAGTAGTAGCAGCATTCAGAATTCGCTTGAAGCCATAGACAGAGACCTAAAGGACGTGCAAGAGCGCCGCGAAAAGCTAATCAAGGGAACCCGCGATGCGGTGATGCTCTGCAGCAAGTCCATAATTGCAATGCACCATGGACAGCCTGGCGAGGCGGCCGAAATGATGAGCAGGGCAAAGGCCATGCTAGTAGAGTTCCGCGTCTTTGCCGGGAGCGACCTTTACAGGTATATCGCAGTGGCAGAGCAGGAGCTGGTGGAAGCGTACGTATTGCGCGCGGTCATCATGGGGATAGGAGGAGATTCGCAGCTCCCGTCGATGGCCGACCTTGAAGTCTCTGGGCCGTCCTACCTCACTGGGCTCCTAGACTGCGTCGGCGAGATAAAAAGACTGGTGTACGACCGGATGAGGTCGGGCAACGAAAAGGACGCCGAAAGCCTGTTTGCCGTGATGGAGGGCATTTACGGGGCAATCTACCCTTTTGCCGTGTATGACAATATCGTGGCCGGCCTGCGAAAAAAGCTCGATGTGGCTAGGATGCTCATCGAGGACATCCGGGCCGTCGTCACGGAGGAAAAGAGGCGCAAGGCGATGGTCGACGCCATAGGCAGCCTTGAAAAGAGGCTACTTCTGCCAGGCAGCGATAGCGAATAAGAAATGTTTAATTCCCGTTTCTAATCCAATGTACACGTAGAGATATGCCGTTTTCCGGCCTGCTTTTGATGGACATCGGCGGTTCAGAGTGGGTTATAATAATCCTAGTCGCGCTTGTGCTCATATTTGGCACAAAGCGCCTCCCACAGGTCTCTCGCACAGTTGGAAAGGCTATGGGCGAGTACGAAAGGGCCCGCCAGCAGTTCCGGCAGGAAGTGCAGAGTGCAACAAAGATGGATATCAGCATAAGCAAGATCCCGAGGATCACCGGCGCCGTCGCAACGGAGCGAGAGAAATTGGAGACGATGGCCACATCGCTTGGCATTGACCACGCCGGCAAGAGCGACGACGAACTTAAGACGCTCATTTCGCAGCGCATGAACGCGTAGGCTTAAATACACTGTTTTGTTAGATTGGTGCCATGTCCCAGCCGATCAACCCGTTTGCGATGGCGCTCAAGCAGCTTGACGAAGTAGCGAGCCTGATAAAGCTCGATAAGGGGATGCACGAGGTCTTGGCACACCCAAAGCGAGTCCTGACAGTCTCAATCCCCGTCAAGATGGATTCTGGCGAAGTAAAGGTTTTCACCGGTTTTAGGTCACAGCACAACGACGCCCGGGGCCCGTACAAGGGCGGGATCCGCTACCACCCGCAGGTCAGCATCGACGAAGTAAAGGCGCTGTCTATGTGGATGACCTGGAAGTGCGCGATTGCCGACATACCGTACGGCGGAGGCAAGGGAGGGATCATCTGCAACCCCAAGGAGATGTCTGACGGCGAGCTGGAGAGGATGACGCGGCGCTATGCCTACGGCATAGCCGACATCATCGGCCCGCACACGGACATCCCCGCCCCGGACGTCTATACTGGCGGCAAGGAGATGGCCTGGATCATGGATACCTACTCTGCGCTAAAGGGCAACTATGTCCAGCCTGAAGTCATCACGGGCAAGCCAATCCCAATCGGCGGCTCGCTTGGCAGGAACGAGGCCACGGGCAGAGGATTATCTTTTACTGTAAGGGAAGCGGCAAAGAAGCTAAAAATAAACTTGAAAAATGCCACCGTCGCAGTGGAGGGCTTTGGCAATGCCGGCCAGTTTGCATCGCAGCTGGTAGAGGAGCAGGGCGCGACAGTCATTGCAGCATCAGACTCTAAGGGTGGCATCTACAACAAGGCTGGCATATCAGTGCTTGCGCTGCGCAAGCACAAGGAAAAGACTGGTTCTGTCGTCGGGTTTTCCGGCGCTAAATCGATAAGCAATGAAGATCTTCTGGAGACAGACTGCACCATTCTGATACCTGCGGCGCTTGAAAACCAGATAAATAGCAAGAACGCCAGAAACGTCAAGGCCAAGATTGTAGCCGAAGCCGCTAACGGGCCGACCACGCCTGAAGCTGACGACGTGCTGTTTCGGAACAAGACGCTCGTGATACCCGACATCCTGGCAAACGGTGGCGGTGTCACGGTCTCGTACTTTGAGTGGCTGCAGAACCTTAGGCGCGAGTATTGGACGGAGGACGAGATCAACAATAAGCTTGACAAGAACATCACAAAGGCGTTCCTGGACATTTACCGCACGCACGAGGAGCATGGCGTCAACATGCGCAAGGCCTCTATGATCCTCGCAGTCAACAGGGTCGTCGAAGCTATCAAGATCCGCGGGCTCTGGCCTTAACAATATCCTTTCTTGATTCTCTCACTATATGTGTGTGAAAGGGAAAGAGGGCGTGTGCGTCTTTTCATTTCCTTTGGACTCCTGCCATAGTGTAGCGATGAAATTTCTCTTTTTCTTACCTGAATGGCGCTATGGCTAGCTTTCGACAAACCTGAAATCTTCTTTCACAGTCAGCAACACCACGTGGGTGTTGGTCCTTTCGATGTATGGCATGGAAAGCCCCTTTTTCACAAAGTTGCTGAGCTCTTTTCTGTTCCTAAACTTGGCTATTACCGTCATGTCTGTCAGGCCAGTAATGTCATATACTGCACAGACGTTTGGGAACTTGGCTATCTGCCTTTCAATTTCTATTATCTTGTCCTTGGCGGCGGTTATCTCGATTACGGCGGTCAGGTCGTAGCCGAGTTTTTCATGGTCAAGCGTGGCAGAATATGACTTGACTATGCCCTCCTTTACCAGCTTGTCCACTCTTGCCAACACCGTCGGAGGCGAAACGCCTATCTCTTCCGCTATCCTGCGGTACGACATCCTTGCGTCTGACAACAACTTTTCGAGTATCTTTACATCTGTCTTGTCCATGTGGCTTTCAAATACTATGGATTTAACAGTTATAAAGTATTTTCTCAATTTGTTTTACCAATTGCAAACACAATCGTCAATGATCTTATATCAGACAACTACCTTATGATAGGATACATAATGTCACTTAAAGAAAATTCGCAAGAGCTCCCGCGGTACAATAGGAAAGGTGATGGTTCTGATGACATCGCTTCTGCCAAGTTTATCCAGATAAGATATACAGATGTTCTAGGCAGGTTTTTGGCAAAATACGCCTTTTGCGGGGATGATGATGAAAGAAACCTCAGCAAGATTCTCAAAAACGGCATCGGCCTGGACGGCTCGTCTGTCAAGGGCTTTGCTACTATAGACGAATCAGATTTGTTGCTCGTCCCTGACAGGTCGACCCTGCGGAGAGCGCCGATGCCTGACTTTAATATGGCGACGGTGATTGCCGACGTGTACAGGGGCTATGGCCGGGGCAGGCTGGAACGCGACCCCCGGCACGTGTCACAGTGCGTGGAGGAACGCCTTGCTTTTGAGGGGCTTGTATGTCAGGTTGGGCCCGAAGTCGAGTGCTTTATCTTTGACAATATCCTCTTTGGAGGCCGTGAGGCCAAAATCGTGTCTGTGGAGGACGAGGGCCAGAGCAAGTACCCGCTCCGAAGGAAAGGAGGGTACGACGCGCCGCCCTTCCAAGATTCACTGTTGGAATTGCGATTCGAGGTCGCAGAGATGCTTGAAAAATACCATTCAATCAGGGTCACAAACCTGAACCACGAAGTGGCGAGTAGCGGCCAGATGGAGATCAACTTTATGCACGACTTGCTTACCAGAGCTGCAGACAACGTCCAGGTGTACAAAGACGTTGTTAGGGGAGTGGCAAAAAAGCACAACAAGGTGGCAAACTTTATGCCGAAACCTGTCTTTGATGAAAGCGACAGAAGCGCCGGCGACAACGGCTCGGGCATGCACGTCAGCGTGAGTCTGTGGACAAAATCGCCGCCGTCGGGAGCAAATGCAGGAACGGCAGAAAGCAGCAACATATTCTATGATCCTTCTGATGAATATGCCGAGTTCAGCCAAGCGGGGAGGTATTTTATAGGCGGCCTGCTTGGTCACTCGGCTTCTCTTGCGGCCCTAGTCGCGCCCACGGTAAACTCGTATCGCAGGATGGTCTCCGGGTTTGAAGCGCCCGTATACGCCGCCTGGTCACGTGGAAACCGGTCAGCAGTCCTGCGGGTGCCGGTAAACGAAAAAGGCAGCTCCGGCTCAAAGCGCATAGAGTTCAGGGCGCCAGACCCGTCTGCCAACCCGTACCTGGCATTCTCTGCGATTGTGCTGGCAGGCCTTGACGGCATCAGGAAAAAGATGGATCCCTGTGAACCGGTAAACGAAAACATCTACAAGATGTCTGACAGTCGGCGGAGCAGCCTCGGCATAAGGCCGCTCCCGGATAGCCTGCAAGGCTCGCTAGACGCGCTAAAGGACGACTGTGGATTCCTAAAGTCGTGCTTTAGCGATGAATTGCTAGACGCATATCTGTCTCTTAAAGAAAAAGAGGTGGCAGAAGCCGGCAATGGCTCAAAGGAACAGCAATTCAGGATGTACTATGATGTGTAACATTTGATGCGTATGGAACCGGAACGCAATTTAGCCTTGACAATATAACCCGAAAGTTTTAACCAAATGAAAAAGAGAAGAAAAAAAGAAAGAGTCTTATTTACTCTGTGCTGAACGAGTGCCCGCACGAGCAGCTCTTTGTGACGTTTGGGTTGTTGATCTTGAAACCAGAACCCATCAGACTTTCGACATAATCGATGCTTGCGCCTTTCAGGTATCTCTGGCTATAGCTGTCAACTAGAACCTTGACGCCGTTCTGCTCAATAACGCTATCATCCTCGTCTGGCTTTTCTTCAAAACCCATGCCGTATGAGAGGCCAGAGCATCCGCCGCCAGTGACGTAAACCCTCAGAAAGAGGCCCGTATTGCCCTCTTGCTTCATGAACTCGGCGACCTTTTCTGCCGCCTTTGGAGTTACTGTTATGCTTTCTACGTGCTGAACGCTTTCCATGCTGCTGGAAACTTGCATTTTTTAATATAATAAGTTTTTGCTACTGTAAAAGAGTGGTAAAAAGGGGAGTTTATTTGGCCTCTGCCTTCGCTTCGGTAGCGGCAGAAGCCGGCTTGGCCTGCTTTCCTTCCTCCTTCTTTTCTGTAGCAGCTGCCTGTGGCTGCGGGGCTGCGTAGCTTTCTATGAACTTTATGTTCTTGATGGTCGGAACGAACTTGAATATGTCGTTTGCTACTGCCCTCTTTATTATCTGCAGGCCTTCTGCCATGTATGTCTCTTCAGGCAACTCCAAGTCCAGGTTTGCGCCTGACAGGTTGAATTTGATCTTGTTGTCTTCCAGCGGGATCCTGCGCTTTATGAGGGCGGTTATCTTGTCACTATCCGCGTCAAGTTTTTTCATGACGTTGACATCGTAAACCAGGGTCTTGCCTGCAAAGCGGTGGTTAAAATCCACCTGCAGCCTGCCAGAGCCGACATAGCGGACAATTCCTGTTCTGTCGTCCAGTTCCACGACGTCGCCGACGTGGACATCGTCTGCCTTGTCGCCGAGCTTGCGCTGGGGGATCATCCTCACCTTGTTCGGGTCGCGTTCGCCAAAGCCTTTGTCTGGCGTGACTTCGACGTTTAACTTGTCACCGACTCCTGCCTTTGCCAGCGCCTCGTCGAGGCCTTTTAATACCCACGCCTCGCCAACGGAGACGAGCCTTGGTTCGTACTTGCGAGTTGGGTCGTATAGGTCTGTCTTTTTCGCCTCTTCTTCGCGAGTAGTCTCGAAAACCTCGTTAGTGTCCTTAACTTTAGCAGTGTAATCTACCAATACAAGTGAACCCTTGTCCAAAGGCATGGATTGCGAGACGGTTTTTACCTTATATTAATCTTGACGGGGAAGCAGATCCTGAAATAATTTTCTTGGCGAGTTGGAATATTGTTTTGCCGTTTTGGAATATTTTGAGTGTGGATTGGGACTTTTCCCAAAAACATGGAGGGCGCATAACGCCAAGAACCTTTTGTTTGGCGAGAGGCCGTTAAACCGGGAGTAGCTCGGTATATGCACTCCACAATATTTTTTGTGATCCTAGACAGAATTTGGCTATTGGTTAGCCGATGCCTTCACATATTACACGTCGGCGTAGCCCTTTGGGTTCTTCTGAAGGTTTGAGACCCTGCCTGCCCATAGTATCGCTTTTTTCTGTTTGGTTATGCCTGATGAATTCTTCGAGAGTACGTCTTTTTTAGGCCGTCTGTCATGGTGAATATGACAATAATAATGAAAAACACAATTGCAGTACAAACAGTGGTAA
>DASZTR010000017.1:0-17741 GCA_035547955.1 Nitrososphaera sp.
TGACATTTCAATAAAACGTCATTGAATGCTTTCTACCATCTCAATAAAGCGGTCGTTTAGGGCCGGCCTGTCGGTTAGGACTTGCGCCAACATGTCAGCCGCATCGGTCTCGCTAAGGTTCATCCTATCTGCGAGCGTAAAAAGCACATGGCATGCCGCGCAGCCGTTGACCTTTACCCTTGCCGGGCTGGCGACCACCGCATCAACTTCTTGCGATATCAATTTCTCTGCGTCGCCCTGCCTTCCAATAATAATATCATCCAATATGTCAGAAGGTTGGCGCCTGTTGGTTAAAACGTTGACGCCGGTTCCCTACAAATATAAAAAATGTATGTGTGCGTATATGTGTATCCTAGCTATCCTGCCGGCTGCACCTGTACGCTTACCTTGTCGCCAAGTGCGATTGATGTGCTATTGTTGTTGTTGCTTACGCCGCTGTTGCTATTGGTCCCGTTTGAACCCGGGCCTGCTGCGACCGTGATCCCGTGCTGTGGCTGGACGTGGAACGTGGCCGCAAAGCCTAGTAGGAGGCCAAGCGCCGCAAAGGCCAGCACAAATATGACGATGCTGGAAATCATTACAGGCAGTTGTGGGTTTGCGACCCTTTAAAAATTTTGCATCAAGTGCTATTTAGGTAAAGTATCCAGAATGTCGTGCCTTACCTATCAGGAGGCCGCTCTCTTCGTCCCTCACAAACGTCGTGTCCTTTTTGGGCACAAGGCCGTCCGGCCTGACGAGGTGGGCAGTGCCGTAAATGTATGCGAGCACGTACTCGTAGCGCCATATCAGGTAGCGGTCCTTGTCCTCCATCAGGCTCTTTGCCTGGGCCATCTGCTCCCTGTGGTCGCCTACGAGCTTGATGTTGTCGTACCATATCGGGTACTTTGACCAGATGTCTTCGTCCTCTTCGAGCCGTGGGCGGTTCCTTGTGAATAGAAATCCGGGCCTGTACGCGAGCGTGATGGCAAGGGCTACCATGCCAAGGCCAAGGAAAAAGTGCATGGTGGTGGCTACCTGTGAAGATACCTGCTCGGGGCTCCCTGATGTCGTTGTAAAGCCCTGGTCCCTTATCATATAGTCCGGAAACGTCGAGCCTCCTGGTGGGTAATACGGCAGTATTATTGCGTTGTGCATGAGCACGACTCCGAGCATGCAAATTACCGCCGGCACCACTCCCTTCCATGCAACACTTGCAAAGATGAACGATACGAGCACTATTGCAAAGACGTTGACTAGGTTTCCAACCGGTGGCACAAACACTGGGACAACTGAGCTGAATATGTGGAGAAGAAAGAGGAGCGCGATGCTGACACAGTTTACTATCAAAAAGGTCTGCTCGTGGCGCGCAAACCAAGCCTTGGCGCCAGAGAGTGCAGAGCGCTTTGGAGCGGAGTGCCCCTCGGCCATATATGTGAAACAATTACCCAAAACTTTGCATTAAGCTTTTCCTTGCCGGATCCCTGATCCGCAACAGTTTTTTGCCCATGATGCCACAGAGATTCCCGTGCCTTTTGGGTTATTCAAAAAGAAAGAGGCCGAAAAAAGAAATCAGAGCAGCGGCTCTCCTGCCCAGCTTGCGCCGGACATGCCTCCGGCCGACGCGACGTTGTCGGTACAAGACGTGCAGTCGCTCCTTGATGGCATCGAGTCTGCCCGCGTGCAATCACTTTCGGCCCGGCTCGCTCCTGCAAGGGATTCTGCTACCCGCACCCTTGCGTCTCTCCTGTCAATAGCCGACGCGATGGAAAAGGAAAAGTTGAAACTCGAAGAGCTCGAAAAGAGGTTCGGCTCTAACATCGAAAACACCAAAAAGATGGTGGTGTCAGCGCTTCGGCGCGAGGCTTCTTCAGAGCTTCCGCAGGTGCAGACGCTTGGAGACGCAAAAAAGTTCAAGGAAAGGCTGGAATCAATGACGCACCGCTTCGGCGAAGTCACGGGCTCTCACAGCAAGATGCTAAACTACTTTCTCAAAAAGCACGCCTCGAGCATGAAAAATGAGCTTGGAGACCTTGAAGACCTATTAAAAGATGCAAAGGCTGCAATATCTGCGTTTGAGCAAGAACGCACCCCGCTGGTGAAGTGTGCAGGAACGCTTAACACCATCCAGCAAAAGATCTCCTCTGCCAAGGCAGCCGAGCAGGCCGCACAGGCCACTCAGGAGGGCATCTCTTCGCTTGAATCCGACTTGGCAAAACTGAAGGAAGAGCTGGCCACCCTCACAGGCTCTGCCGAATTTGCGCAGGCCAAGGCCACCGCGGAAAAACTGGCACAGGCCGAAGAGAGGCAAGAGCAGTTCAATGCGCAGGTCGCAGAGATGTTTTCTCATGTCTCAAGGGCGCTGTCAAAATACTCGTACGGCGTCTCAAGAGAGACCGAGAGGCGCCTGCGGATTTTGTCAGAGGAGCCGTGGTCAGCCCTTGGCGATCAGAAGGATATCTCTCCCTACTTGACACTCGTTGCAGAAGTCTACAAGTCAGTCTCTTCCGGCCAGATACAACTCAAGGACTCTGAGAAGGTGCTTTCGCACCTTGCGTCCATAGAGTCATCTTTGCCAGCATTGCAACAAGAGTCCGTCTCTATCTCTGCCGAGATTGCGGCCCTGCGCCAAGGCAAGACAACGCCCCACGACGCGGTCCAGCGCGCAAGGGAAATTGAGATGATGATTTTCCAGCATGAAGAAGGGCTTGCAGGAGAGCGGCAACGACTTGAGCAACTAAAGAAGCAGGTCGCAGAGACAAACGCCGAGGTCGACGCGCTCTTGAAAGATGTCGCAGAAACTCTGTTCTCGCTGACTGGCAAGCGGTACGCCATCACCCGCTAGCTGTGGTATTGGTTGTTGTCGTAGTAGTAGTATATTGATCAAGCACTTTCTGGAACGCCTCGTAAGGCTGCGCGCCTATAATGGGTACTGGAGGCTTGCTGCTGTCAGCCGGGATTACTACAAAGCTCGGAGTCGCGTTCAGACCGACCGTCTTTGCTAAGTTAAAGTTGTCCTTGACCATTTCTGCGTACTTGCCCGAATCGAGGCATGACTTGAACTGCTCGACGTTTGAGACGCCTGCCTTCTGGGCATAGTCTGCCATGTTCTCTTTTGTCACCCATCCTGCCCTTTCTCCTCCCCAGTTGTCGTACATGTAATCGTGGAATTCCCAGTACTTGCCCTGGTCGGCCGCGCAGTACGACGCCTGCGCACCAAGGGACGAGCCGCCGTCGTACTGGTCATTTATCGGGAAATCCTTAAAGACAAACTTGGCCTTGCCGGTTTGCACATAGTCTGCCAAGAGCTTATCCTTGGTATCTTGGTGGAACCTGTGGCAGAACGTGCATAAATAGTCGCCAAACTCTACAACGGTCACAGGGGCATCCGGGTTGCCGAGCACCGGGGCGGATGCTATCGTGGGCGTCTGCATCTTTTGGAATACCTGTCTGGCAAACTCATCGTCGCTCTGCTGCTGATTATCCTGCGACGGCTTTTGCGTAGATGAGGCCGTAAAGAACATGCCTACGCCTACCGCGACCATGACACCTACTGCGACAATTGCAATGATGGCCGTAGTAGTGCTGCTGTTCTTCTTTTTGCTGCCGTTGCGCATATGGAATCGTATTATCTCCAGAATATCGAGAATATGCCCAGACCGAGGATGCAGAGGCCACCAAATGATACCGGTTGTACGTTGAGCTCGAGGCCCAGGATGCCTAGTCCGACCCCGCATGCGATCATGACTGCTTCTCCGACCCTTCTCTGGCTCTTCAGGATGCTGCGTCTCTGGACCATATGTGCGGAGAAATGCTCGGTTGGCTTTATAAAATTACCTGCCAAGGACGGCCTCTGCAACAGTCCTAGTGAGCACGAGGGTGACAAGCCCAAAGAGCATGTTAAACGCAAGAGCAGTGTAGACGATTCTATCCATCATCGCAAGCATGTCTGAAACCGCGATGCTAAAAACGGTTCCTACGGGTGAATGCTGGCTGACCACCGACCGGCCATCTAGCGACTGCAAGAGCGGAACCATTGTCCCGTACGTGACTGGCAGAAACAGCGCAGCCCAGACAAGCGCTCCTGCTGCAAGGCCATATGCCGGCGCTAGCCTGCCTAGTGACACGTATGCTTTTCTTGAGGCTCCAAACGGCGCTGAAAGCAGGGCACCTATAACCGCACCGGCAAACAGATGCAAAAGCAGGCCCTGTGCTATCGCGTACGTGCTATAGTCCAACGACTGCGATATCGCAGAGACTAGCATCAGGTAGAACGTACCTATAGGCAGGCCGGCCACCCTCTCTGCCAGCAGTATCAGCGCCGAGATCGCAAGCGAGCCTACGAGGCCAGAGGCGGCCCCTACGCCAGCTATTGAAAGGATGCGGTTCTTTTGCGGTAGGAACTCCTGATGGTGTTTGTCATCGTTGACGGTCATTTGTTCTACTGCACCATCCTCTTTTCCGGGTGCGCCCTACGGAACGCCCTGATGTGCAAAAACGCGCTAGTCGTGTAGACGAATGTGGCGCCCAATAAGTGGTGGAACGCAATGGCGCTCAGCGCGATGCCCCATACAAACTGGACCGAGCTACCAAGTGCCGCGCTCTTTGGCGGAATTCTCTCTGCAAGCAAAAAGCCTATCCTCGCGATAGAGGGCTGGATCAAAAGCGCGGTCACGGGCAGGAAAAGCACGAGCCATACTGCGGCTCCTACGTCGATCCCCGCAGCAACTGCCTTGTACGGGTTTAGGAATTTCATCACGGCGAACCTGCACATATGATGTCCTATGGCCGCGCCAAGGAGCGCCCCTGTCAACAGGTGCAGGCCAAATCCTAAGTATGCTGCCGGGCCAAATCCACCTGCGCCAAGGCTCGCACCCTTCACTGCGTAGAACGTGCCTTTCGGCAGGCCGAGCTCAAGCTCCGATGCTGCTGTCGCTGTCGAGATGGACCTTGTTGCTATCAACCCTGCGATTCCGCCGTATTTTTCCCCATGTTTTGACCCGTTGCTCACTACTCCTATCATGAATGACGATGATGGCTGTGGCAACATGCCTGTATCCTATATACGTGGCTTTGATATTTCTGCTTTTTCCTTTAAGAAATTAAAATGATTATCTTATTATTTAGTAATCTGGTCTTATTATTGATAATAATGACAGAATAATAGAATTCTTATAAGGAGCCTATACATGTCCTAGACTGGCTTTGGTATCACAATAGTGTCCTCTGTTTCAAACTCTGACATTACTGATGCACGTATCTTGGACATCAGTTCGTTTGCCTTATCGAGGCTCATGTTCTTGTCTAGCTCTACGTGCACCTGTGCATAGAATACCTGCCCTGCAGGTCGCAAAAGTATCTTTTCAACCTTTACGCTGAACTTTTTCTCTATGTACAAGGTAATTTCTGCCTGCATCTCGGGGTTTTTGACGGCATCAACTAACACCAACGCCGACTCTTTTAGCGCGGTAAACGCCATGTAAAAGATGTACCCTGCTATCATGACGCTGCCTACTGCGTCCATGTAGGGTATGCCAAAAAATGCCGCTGCAACGCTTGCAAGTCCTATGAAGGAGGCGGTGCCGTCCTTTATTGAGTTCTTGGCGTCAAGGTTGAGCGATATGAGGTCATATTTTTTGGCGACATTTCTGACCTTGAGCGCCCTGTGGAGAGACACCGCACCGGCTCCTGCAAGGGCCGCCATCGTGATGGGGTAGTTTCCGACCGGCTCCGGGTGGAGAAAATGCTGATAAGCGTTGTACACTATGGAGCCACCAAGGAACAGTATAATGACTGCTGCTATGAATGCCGCAAAACTCTCTATCTTGGTGTAGCCGAAGGGGAACAGCCTGCTCTTTGGCCTGTGGATCATCATTATGCCAAACCATACCACGAACGATACGAGCGCGTCTGCCAGAGAATCTAAGCCGTCGGCAAAGAGGGTGAGGCTGGTGGTGAAAAACGAGATGACGACCTCGGCGACGCCTATTGCTATCAATGTCCAGATGGAAACCCATGCAGCATTCCTTGCCTCGTCGAAAACCGCAGACTTGTCCAAAAAGTGGTTATGGTTAATGTCTAAAGTAGCCTATTATACTTAGCGTGCCACGGAATTGTCATGAAAATGATGCTGCCGCTCTTCTGCTTTAAAGGTCATCAGCCAAAACTCACCTAAAGATCCCGCTTGCTATGGACCTGCCTCCGATTACCGCGCCTATCGACAGCCCGACGTTGGCCGCAATGTTGAGAGCGAAAAGGCCCAACTGCCTGTTTTCGAGCAGGTTGTTCGTCTCTAGCGCAAACGACGACATGGTGGTAAGCGAGCCGCAAAAACCTATCGCTACCAAGAGCGAGTACCTGGAATCAAGGTTCCATATTGCCGCAAGTATTGAAAACACGCCTAAAATGAAGCTTCCTACAATGTTGATGACAAGCACATTTACCGGAAGTATGCCGCCAAGCAATATTGGCGACTCGCCCATCTTGTAGCGTAAAAACGCGCCGGCCACTGCGCCAGCTGCTAGAAATACGAATTCCATTCCTTTCACTTATCCTTTTGCCCACCACTGTATGTGTATGTCTTTTTCTATTTTCGTGGTAGGCATTATCAGCACCTTTGAAAAGGGCGGTTCTGGCTTTTTCAAGCCAAGGCTAATGCCATAGCCTGCTGCTATTGGAAACTAAGGAGGTGGATGCTGGAAATAAAGCTAACGATGTGCAAAAAATAGGATCTCTTGCGTAAATAGGTCGCTCAATGCCGATCAATGTATGTGCTCAAATGATGTATGTATACTATCTATACCGTCAGGGATTTGCCGCCGGCTCTAAAAGAGTGTTTTTTGTTTTTAATTGCCTAGTGGCGTTTTGGCGTGTCGGCTCTCTCCCTCCCTCTCTATAGTTAGGGTTATTATGTGCAATCACGCCGATTGCAATTAGTTTGGAAATCTCTATCGAGCCGTGGAAAAAGCTGGTGGTGCACGAAGTGATAGAGTACAGCTTTGAGGACTTGGTACGCGTCGTGCTCTCGCAGTCCAGAGCAGCAGGCGGCGGTATCGCGTCGATGAACTGGTGCAACAACTTCGTATTCCAGCACGCGACCTTTCCGGACACTGAAAGCGTAGTTCAGGAAAAACTAAATGGGACAATCCATTATTCGTCAGTCGTGTTTGCACGTAAGGACAAGTTTGAGCGGCAGGTCGTGAGGGAAAACGGCACGCTCAACCTGGTAGACGTGAGCGCAAACCCTGTATTTCTCCGGCTGACTGAGGCGTTAAAGCAAGTCGATACTTCACAAAAAAAGCTAGTCTTTTAAGGCACACTCTTTGACGTGGTCATCGTCTCTACCTTGGCAACTGAAGCGGCATTTCTGCATGTAATGATTTCGCTTGGCGTACTGCTATTTGCGGCCAAGGTGTTTTCCGAGCTCTTTGCGCGGATTAGGCTGCCAGTAGTACTCGGCGAGCTGGTGGCCGGCATAATCGTGGGGCCGTTTGCTCTCGGCGGGCTTGTCGCCTTTCAGGATCGGCCAATTGTGGACCTTGACGATACCGTCAGGACCATTGGCGAGATGTCTGCGGTAGTCATACTGTTTATCGCCGGGCTGGAGATAACACCAAGGGAGTTTTTAAAGGGCGGCGCGTCTGCCTTTACGGTTGGCGCGATAGGAGTCGCTGTGCCATTTTTCCTTGGTTACTTTGTGTTCCTGCAATTTGGCCTTCCAGCACTAGAGTCGATGTTGATTGCCACCGCGCTTACCGCCACCAGCATCGCCATCTCCGTCCAGGTGCTAACGGAGCTCGGGAAGATGCATACAAAAGAAGCCAGGCTGATACTTGGAGCGGCCATAGTCGACGACATACTTGCCATAGCCGTACTTTCGGTGGTGACTACTATGGTCCAGGCTGGCAATGTCACGCCAGAGATAACCGACGTCGCGTTACTGATACTAAAGATCCTCGGGATATTTGCCGCGCTCTTGGCAGGTGCGATATTTCTGGTGCCAAGGCTCCTGCACATCGAAAGGTTGTGGAAGTCCAAGGGGAGCATCGAAGGGATTGCCACTGCCGCGTTCTTTGCAGCAGCAGGCATCGCCGCTTTCGTCGGTCTATCCCCAATAGTAGGCGCCTTTGCCGTCGGCATGGCTATCGCAAGCACGCGCGTGATACACCGGATCGAGGAGTACGTCGGCAAGCTGCAGGTCATATTTGCTCCTCTCTTTTTTGCGATCATCGGCGCGCAGGTCGACCTCCGGGGTGTAAACGCAGACGTGATTCTTATCGCAGGCGCCATGATAGCCGTGGCGATAGGGTCAAAGGTGGCCGGTTGCGGCCTGCCAGCGATATTGTTTCTGAAAAACCGCGACAGGTCGATGAAGGTGGGGATAGGCATGATATCTCGCGGCGAGGTCGGGCTCATCGTGGCTGGGGTTGGCGTTTCTTCAGGCGCGCTCACAGGCAACACCTATACGGCCATAATCATCATGGTCGCAGCCACTACGATAATCACGCCGATATGGCTAAAGTCGGCTTACCGAAAAGACCCGCCGGAGCCTGCAGTGGCGTCAGAGGAGCGGGACCAAAAAACAGAATGATGATGGCGACGGAAAAGCCCTCCCTCCCTCCATCTCTATTCTCCTGCCTGCTCAGAGCTGATGGGCGTATTTCTTTCTACTCTGTACTGGAAGACATCTTTGTAGTCAAGGCCGATGAAAGTTTGTTTCGACTGCGATTATCTTGGACTTGGGTATATCAGAGCGCCAATCGCGATGGTCCCAGACTATTATCAGCTCATTTGTCTCCTTCATTACGTGGCCGACGTGCTCCTCGTCCTCCCACCTCACTCCCTTAAGAATGACTTGGGGTACTTTTTTCTAGGACGCTTCTAGGTCGACGTCACCGGCGACTTCTTCATACGTCTCTGCGCAAGACGGCAGGGGCTCATTCCTGTCTACATTGTACCACTTTACAATGTCGGAGAATGGCAGGTCGACCGGCACGTTTGCTGCCGCAAACCTGATCCCTTGCTTCGGCATATCGTACCTGTCGTCCCCTTCGCCAAAGACCACTATTGCACTGTCTGTCTCGCGTTCTACAAGGTCGATGTGCGGCTAGTCGAGTACCTTGGCGCCTTTGTTAAGTACTTACCCGGCGAGATATCCTCTTTCTCTTTTCACCTTATACCTCCTCCTCCTGCAGCTGCTGTTTGTACTTGCCCGCTGCTCTTCTCCTCTTCATCATCTTCTTGTCTGCCGCTTGTAAGGCGGCGAGTGTCGGCACGAACCCCAACACCACCCAAAGTGTCTCTTCAAACATTGACAGTGCTACTATTGGGTGCAGTTGCCATAAACGATGCTCACACTGTGATTGGATGCATTACCTTTTACCTAGAATCGACTGCACTGCTTGCAAGAAATCATGTGTGAGTCTTCCTTGAAGCAAGCGCTGCTTATTAATAAAAAGCATTTTTTTCTATTAGATTGTTATCTATGTGCACGTGGATGTACGGCAACTATGGCCTACAATCGTAAAGATGTGAGAAGGATGCGCGCAGGAACACGCGCAAATCCTGCGGCAAGGCTCTGTAAAAGAACCTGCAAATGAAGAAGTGCCAACAACCGTTATAACCCAACCTGATCTTTCAAGGTATGTCCACTTGGATAGCAATAACAACAAGAGATACCTTGCAGTTTCCATAGTTCTAATCGCCTTATTCCTAGTGGTGGCAGCCATGGTTTCACCAAAAGTAAATAGCCCCGGCGGCGATTCGGCAGTAGTAAAAGGCGATACGTCTGCATTTCTGGCAGTCAACAATTCTCATCTCTCCGCTCAATTCAACCAGCTCATGATCCTCCTCACAGAGTACGGCAGGGAGGCAGTTTGGATTGCTGCAGGCGTCCTAATCTTTGTCTTTGGAGGGTGGAGCGGAAGGAAAACTGCTGTCGTGATGGCCATAGCGATGCTAGTCCTCATCCCGGTTGGCAGCGTTGCCAAGGACATCGTGGCAAGGCCGAGGCCGCTGGTCCCGCAGTCTGATTTTCTTTTGGCGGCAGACTCGGATTTCTCGTTCCCGTCTGGCCATGCTGTGATAGTGTCGGCTGGAGCTGCCACAGCGCTGGCGCTCTTTAGGGGTTCAGGCAGGAAAACCGCGGTGTCGGTGGGACTGGCAGCAGAGGCGGCCTTTGTATGTTTGTCCCGTGTGTATGTCGGCGGGCATTACCCTCTCGATGTGCTTGGCGGGATATTCTTGGGGGCTGGAGTCGCCTTTATCTTTGTGGGTATAGCCGGGAGGATAGAAGTCGCAATGCGGCCAATGGCAAAAGTCTTGAAGAGGAGCAAAAGGTAGGCTTTATCTGCCCATCCAATATGTGGCAAAATAACCGCGCGGATATTACAGTACACAATATTACTATCCATCTGTCTGTGACGCTCTCATCCGTATGGCAGTGAGCGTCTCTTCCATTGAGTCTATATGTCTGCGCATGTGCGCGTTTCCAACTCCCCACAACTACATTGGTAGTTGTAAGTTATTTTATCTATTCTTACAGCTTTTTTACACATAAATAGAGAGAATTTTTTATTTGCCGTCCCACCTCTTTTCGTCTCTCGCTGTATATTTTGCAGATCTTGGCTGTTTGATCTAAGCTCGCGTCACTCTATGTGTTTTTCTTATCGGGCGTTGGCAAGCCTTTGGTTGCTGTTGATGCTCAAGGATACTGTCTGAGGAACCGAAAATCTGATAACGCTCTATTCTGAATGAAGAAGCTGTATACAGGTAGACTAGAGGTGTGGTTTGGACAGTAAAAGTGGATTGAGATTAACGACATCTCGCGCACACAGGATTCGCTTGGCTTTCAAACGGAAGAGATAGCTTATAGATGAAGATGATGTGAGGTTAGGGAAATATATCCTCCTCCCGCGCTTTATGCGAAACTCTGTAATCCCTCTTGCCCACTCGTCTACAAGAGTCTCTCTTGGCCTGCTTACAAAGCAGAAATTTAGCCGCGTCTTTGCGCCAAGTCCCAGAAATATCGCCCTGTCCCTTAATTTACAATACTGGTTGCCGTCGCGAGTCAAGAGTACGTCGGTTGAGAGCATTGTTATTTGAAAATGTGTGTCTGACATTCTTGGATTGATTTCATTTACATGTCTGACCAACAAGCTTTTTTTGCGTAGAGATTCGGCTAGCTGGACAGGCAAATTGGAATCTATGAAGACTGTTCTCCTGCACATATTCTTTCAATGATGCTGGGAATAAAGAGTTCTAGATTCGCAGGAATACGCAACTAAACATTTACCTGCGTGCCTCTAATCTAGCAGCCAGCGCCCTGCAGCAAAAACATGCTAACCAAAATATCCAGAGGAATTACTACCGAACGCGGTATCGCCGCAAAACTAAATCACTAGCGATATCCTTATAACTCTGGCGATATCACTAGTAATATAGAGAGAAACATGATAAGCGAATGGCTCGCACGCGTTGGAAGCTCTATACCCCGTGGTTTTTCCCGCCACTACATACTGACCCTGTTGAAGGAAAAACCGATGACCGGAAAAGAGATAATCGACAAGGCGACAGCGCAGACAGAAGGGCGCTGGAAGCCCTCACCAGGCCTCATTTACCCGCTGCTTGGCAGGCTACTTGATGATGGGCTGGTCTCTGAAAACGACGACGGCAGATATTCGATAACCGCAAAAGGGCTTGCGATTATCAACGACCTTGAAACACTAAACGGCATCGTACACAAGCAGCTGGACGCGATGCTCCGTGTGGGGACCATCGGCGCGGCGGTCGCAACCGACCTTGTTGACAGGGTCATCACCATAGGCTCCGCGCTGGGTTCGCATGCAGACGCGCTGTCAAAGGAAGAGCGCGCCAAATACCGCCAGTTCCTGATGTCGGAGCTGAAAAAGCTCGACGAGCACGAATCGCGGAATTCAGGTCGCGTACAAAAAATTGATGTGGAGTGAGCATGCAGGACTTTTTTCTAGGGTCCGCCTAGAGCAAACATTTAACTGATGCGTGCAAAACCCCGATGTGAAGTATCGCAGTAGGATGGACATAGCTGCCGCAATCCTGGAGATAGCACAGGGTGGCGCCATAAAGACGAGGATAATGTACAAAGCTTTCCTGTCGTTTCCGCAGCTAAAGGAATACCTTGAGCTTTTGCAGGACGGCGGGCTGCTTGACTATGTTGCCGAGGAGAAAGAGTACTATACAACGGAAAAGGGCAGGCAGTTTCTAAAGATGTACAAGGACGTCGGGCAGATGATCTTCCCCGGCGCCAAGAAGAAAAAGATCGCCGTCTAGAGCCAAGGCCAGTACGGCATCTTCCGTATGGCGCATTGCTTGCGCACGATGGCCTTGGCTTTCTCCGCAGCTTCCGTGTCTGTTGACCCGGACTTCAGGTACTGCAGCAAGATTTCCTCGAATAGCTTCTTTGCCCGCGCTTCTGTGAATTCTTTGTATTTTTTCTCCTCCTCCTTCACTTCTTCAGTGGCGCGCCGCCCTTTTTGCTCCTCTCCTTCTCCTTCATTGGAGATATCGGCGCCAATCCCCTTCATTTCCAGGTACTCTTGCCTGCAGTCTGGACACGAATCATCAAAAAAGTCTGTGTGGACGCTGCAGGGCACGTTTCCTCTCACATCTCCGGCTCGCTTGCCGCTTCTAGTGCGCCGCCCTTGTTGATTTCTATGCCCATTACCGCCAGCACAGCTCTTGCATTTTCAAGCCCTTCGCGCTCGATTATGTACTGGGCCATTTTTAGCCTGTAAGGCCGTGACCAATGCTGGCCTATCTTGTACTTGCCGCGCATTTCATCAGGGATAATCCTGATTATTGCGACCTCTTGCACGACGGGCATGGTTGCGGCAAGGGGCTCGTACCTGCCCTCCTTCTGGTATTTTTCCATGAGCGAGTTGAGCGCCTTTGCTTTCTCCTCGCCGTCGCTGACAAGTGTCGCCCTGCCCTTTATCACTACAGAAATGTAGAGGGTGTCAGCCTGCGACGCGTCAGTCGGGTGGAAATAGTATGACGGCAGAAAGCACAAGTGCTGGTCTACTTCAAAGCCGACCTTGGGGTTGCGCAGCATGTTCTCTATCTTTTCACCGGCCGGGTGCGAATGCATGTATACCGCGTCATCTGACCACACAAAGTTCATTGGTATCACCTGGGGGTAGCCCTGCCTGTCTATTGAGGCCACCCTGCCCACCGGCTGGCTGTTCAGAAAGGCGATAATCTTGTCCCGTGATTTAATCTCGAATTTTTTGACCAACTGCATATCGTATTGTGTTGCCTCCTGTACCTTGCATTTGCCATGCACCCAGGCGCCGTTAAAAGTTATGCACGCGGGTTTTTTCTAACTCTGTCAAAAAATGTACGCTATTGTAGTTATTCTATGGTCGGGCAACTCGTATTTTGTGTGTCACATGCTCGCTGTCGTTTCTCTTTCGGAGCGAGTCACAGACTTGCATGAGCCTTGCTGAAAAGCGAGTTTACGTGACGTACAGCCTTTGCCAGATCCTGCAGCACCTGTCTGCCCTTTTCCGTTGTTACGTAGTAGACATGCCCGCCCGGCTTGTCGCAGTCTGTCGGTTCCCTGTACCCATCACGTCTTGCCAAGAGGCCGTTTGAAACCAGGGGCGACACATAATCGTTTAGCTGCTCGTACGAAAGGCTAGCCTTGTACATTATGTGCGTCCGCTTTTTCGGCTCGTTGGCGCAGAGCCGCAATATGTCGTGCGTGATCTCTACTCTGCTACGCGTTATCCTGTTCATTCTGCCGTTTGCACCCCTACTCGCGCATAGCCTGCCCGTAGCAATAGCCTGTGCCAACCATGCCCCACCTGAATTGTCGCTTGCATCACAACGACCTATAAGGCTTCATTTTTGTGTAAAAATCTTGCTGGCCTGCACAGCTTGCATTTTGGCCATGCATGGCAAATTATTTTACTGACGGCAATTTCAGGTGAGAAAACACATGCATCCCACTCTGAAAAATTACGTGGGCGTTTATAATATGACAGACGCGCTTTTCGCTAATCTCTTAACTGCACAAACAAAAATCAGCAACAATGATAGCTGTGTGTGTGAATGCATACTACCTTTCTTATGCAATTCACGACCATCCCTGTGAGCCGTTAAAGGTTATACGCAAGTCTTTCCAATTCTTGCCGTGAACAACAAACGGCTTCAGGTGCGCAATGGCATCTACGCCTGCCTGGCGGCCATGGTCGGGGCGGTCGTGTACGCGTTTGTACGGTTTTATGGCCTTAACCAGCGCGTCGGCGTCGACATCATCATCGTAAATGTCGTGGTGTTCACGTTGAGCGCAGGAATCATGGTGTACCTATCATGGAAGGAGCGCGACATCGAGCAGGAAGAGATGTTCAGGGATTGATTTAGTAGTAGCTCCATGACTATCTAGGACGCATACATATGGATGATTCAGCCACGTTTCGAATAACCCAGATGACAGACACAGGCGCAAACGTCACACTCGCGCTTGCAGAGGACGTCGAGCTAGAGACAGTGTCGCAACAGCAGATGATGATGGAATCCATCGACCGCGCAGTTATGGACAAGGAGGTCAAGGAGCAGATAAAGCCAGTCCTCGAAGCAATACTCCGCGCCCAGCCCCAGACAGTCATCAGGTCGTACTCTCAGACAATGATCCAGATAACCATGCCCAAGAGGCGCTATGAAAACATAGGAGGGCCAAAGGTGGGCGAAAAGGTCACAGTCGACATCAGGAAGGCCTAGCGCTGCCCGAGCTGCCTCTCTAGCTCTTTCTCAGTCGTTATCGGAAGCGAGCACGTAAAGTTCCTGCACACAAATGCGGCCTCGCTCCCTTCAGCGCTCTTGCCCTGAAAGAAAGGATACCTTTGCAGTACCTGCAAGTCCTTTTTTTCTGTCACAAACGCGGTGATGCCGTCGGGCAAGAACTGCGCCCTCAGCCATCCCGACATGATGCCGATAGCAGTACCGTTATCATCGCTCCTGCCTTCGATGACCGTCACTTCCACAGGCTTTTTCACGTACATGTATATGGCGATCAAAAGCTGTCCGAAGCCGAATGGGTTTTCTGCAGCCGGCCTCGCCCCCGATTTCATTATGCGGGTCGCCTTGTCAAGGTAGTCGTTGTTCTGTGTATAGTGGTAAAGCCGCAGGAGGTTTGACGCCGCCACAGAGTTGCCAGATGGGATTGCAAGGTCGTAAAAACTCTTGGTACGCACAATAAGCTGCTCGTGGTCGTCGGAGGTAAAGAACAGGTTGCCCTCTTTGTCGTCCCAAAAGTGCTTTATCATGAATTGCGTGTATTTGGCCGCCTTTGCCAGATAATCTGGCTTGGAATCGACTGCGAACAGGTCCAAAAGCCCCGACGTGTAAAATGCATAGTCGTCAAGGTACGCGTTCAGCTTTGACTGTCCGTCTTTGAACGTGCGCAGCAACCTGCCATCTTCTTCTTCTTCTTTTTGCCTTGTAGCGAGCTTGCTTTCTATGAATCTGACAGCGTTTTTCGCGGCTTCAAGGTACCGCCTGTCGCCGGTGACCGCGTAGCCCTTTGCAAATCCTGATATCATCAGGCCATTCCATGACACGAGGACCTTTTCATCCCTGCCGGGCCTGACGCGCTTTTCGCGGACTGCGAACAGCTTGGCAACCGATTCCTCGATAATCCTTGATATCTCGTTGGCCGTCTTGCTATGTCTCTGCGCGATGCTTGCTATGGGAGACCTGACGTTGAGTATGTTCTTGAACTCAAAATTGCCGCCCTCTGTCACGCCATAGCGCTCGCAAAAGGCGTCTATTGCGAGCTGGTCATGCTGCAGCGCATCGCGGATCTCTTTTTTCGTCCACAGGTAGAACTTGCCCTCCTCGCCTTCCGAGTCGGCGTCCTGCGCCGAGTAGAACCCGCCCTCGGGATGCGTCATCTCGCGGACGACAAAATCCAACGTCTTTCTCACGACGGAAAGGTGTCGCTCGTCCTTAGTTATCTGGAACAGCTCTGAATAAAGCTGCGCCAAAAGCGCGTTGTCGTACAGCATCTTTTCAAAGTGTGGGACTAGCCATTTTTGGTCCGTCGAGTAGCGCGCAAAACCTCCGCCCAACTGGTCGAAGATGCCACCCTGTGCCATCTTGTCTGCTGTAAATATCACGAAATCCCGGAAGCGGCTGATGCCTGAAATGTCGTAGTAGCGCAAGAGAAAAAGCAGGTTCGATGCGTTTGGAAACTTGGGCGCCTGCCCGAACCCGCCATATATCGTGTCGCCCATCTGCAAGAGCCCCATCGCAGCTTCATCTAATGTGGAGCGCTCTATGCCAGCCTTACCGCTGTTTGCCTCGCCTGAAGGTAGGGCGGAAACGTCTCTGGCAGTCTGCGCCAGGCCACTCATGAACTCTGCGCTTGCCATCTCGATCTCATTCTTTTTGCTCTTGTACGCCTCTGCCAGCTGCTGCAGGACGGTCTTGAAGCCCGGCAGGCTATACTGCCTGCCGTCCTTTGGAAAATACGTGCCGACGTAGAACGGCTTTTGGTCGGGCGTCAGGAAAACCGAGAGAGGCCACCCGCCAGTGCCGGTGGCAAGCTGGCATACCCGTTGGTAGATATCGTCGATATCCGGGCGCTCCTCTCTGTCGACCTTGATGCTGATGAAGTGGTCGTTCATTATCTTGGCAGTCTCGTAGTCCTCAAACGACTCATGGGCCATCACGTGGCACCAGTGGCACGCGCTGTAGCCGACGCTTAGAAAGATGGGCTTGTCCTCCCTTTTTGCGCGCTCTAAAGCTTCTTCACCCCAAGCGTACCACTCAACGGGGTTGTATGCATGCTGCAATAGGTATGGGCTGGTCTCTTGCGCAAGCTTGTTTGGCTTGGCATCGCTATTCGCAGCATAGTGATGATGATTAGCGTTATTGTTATTATCGTGCATCATTGTCGGTTCTCTCGCACGCTATTTAGACTTTGTATTGGTTTTTAGGGGAGAGAAATTTCCGTAAGAGCCATGCAAAACAGTAAAATCTTGAATTACTCGCCGATTAAGCACTTGATCAGCTGAAACTATCTTCCCCGCTGTAGAAATCAGGCATAGACTTTATTAGCAAGCTTGTACAAGCTTTAACCAACACTAGATCGGACGCTTGCAGTGGGCCGGTAGTGATGTGTCCTTCACGGTTCGTGCTCGTTCTGAAAGATTTATATCGGTGCCTTGTAAAGGAAATGAACGAACGTAACATCAAGGCGGCGTCAGTGATGATGTTGGTAATGGGCCATTTTGTGATTCACTGACCTCCAGTTGCGCTCATATCATGGGGATTCGATGTCAACATCGTTTCCGACATAGGTCACACGTGCAAACCCGTAACGACAATAGCGATCCGCACAATTACCAAGTTGTCCGGCCGTACTCTCATTAACGAGAAAAACCAAATGGATTGACTCCGGTTGATCCTGCCGGACCCGACTGCTATCAGAGTGGGACTAAGCCATGCGAGTTAACGCAGCAATGCGTGGCATACGGCTCAGTAACACGTAGTCAACATGCCCAGGGGACGTGGATAACCTCGGGAAACTGAGGATAAACCGCGATAGGCCATGATTTCTGGAATGGATCATGGCTGAAACCTACATGGCCCCTGGATTGGACTGCGGCCGATCAGGCTGTTGGTGAGGTAATGGCCCACCAAACCTGTAACCGGTACGGGCTCTGAGAGGAGGAGCCCGGAGATGGGCACTGAGACAAGGGCCCAGGCCCTATGGGGCGCAGCAG
>DASZTR010000018.1:0-2637 GCA_035547955.1 Nitrososphaera sp.
TGATGCTGGAGCAAGGAGTCGACGTCGAAGCCGTGGCGATAAAGACGCCGTTTTGTGACTTTGACTGTGGTAAGGGCTGCGGTCACAGGGTGAAGGAAGTAGCCGACGAGCTTGGTGTGAAACTGAAGACGGTATATTTTGGCGAGGAATACCTCAAGATGCTCAAAAATCCAAAGCATGGTTACGGATCAGGCATGAACCCATGTATCGACTGCAGGGAGATGATGTACGGGGCGGCCAAAGAGCACATGGAAAAGACCGGCGCGGACTTTGTGGTTACGGGCGAAGTGCTGTTCCAGCGTCCGATGAGCCAGAACAACAGGGCGCTGCACATCATCGAAAACGAGACCGGCCTTGAGGGCAAGGTGCTTCGGCCGCTGTCAGCAAAGCACCTGCCGCCGACTGTCGCAGAGAACGATGGCCTGATAAAACGCGAAAACATGGGCGACATCAAGGGTAGATCCAGGAAGGGCCAGCTGGCACTCGCCAGGCACTTTGGGATCCAAGAGCCGCCAAACGCCGCTGGCGGCTGTCTGCTCACAGATCCGGCGTTTTCAAAGCGCATAGAGGACGCCATGGAGCACGCAGGAGACGATGGCATACCTACGATAAACGACATTGAGCTCTTAAAGGTCGGGCGCCATTTCCGTATGACCCCTGCGGAAAAGCTTGTGGTCGGCCGGAACAAGGAAGAAAACGAGGTGATAAAGGCGCTTGTCGAAGATACGGACATAGTCCTTGAAGCCAAGGACCACGTCGGTCCGACATGCATTCTGCGCGGGAAGAGCCACGACGAGGCCGTCATTATAAGAGCTGCAAGCATAGTCCTGCGCTACTCTGACGCGCCCAGGGACGCAGTGTCCAAAGTCAGAGTGACGAGGGGAGCGGGCAGAGATGAACTAGAGCTCGAAGTGGCGCCTGCAGGAATCCCCGAGACCGACGCCTTGCGCATCTAGCTCGACTTTTTCCCAAAATCGGGCAGTACCTTGGTTTTGCCACGCTCCAAGATGAAAATCGACAAGCTGGTGAACGACTTTTGACCAACTAGACTATTGAGAGCGAATTTGGATTTTCTTCTGCGAGTCAAGTGACGGATAGGCCAACCACTACTCAAAAGGCGCCAGTTTTCCTAAAGGCGCTGACCCTACGGGACGTGACGGACGCCCAGGGAGTGAAGGAGGACATCAAAAAGCACATGATAGTGATCCTCAGGGTAACACCTCTTGCACAAAAAGACGTCGAGGAGTTGCGGAAGGTGGTAGAGGAACTTTATTCCTATGCACAGTCGATTGGTGGAGACATCGCAAGGCTCGGCGAGGAACGCATCGTCATAACGCCTCCTGGCGTCAGGATATGGCGCGGCGCGTACGATCTAAAGTAGCTTTATTGCTTCCTGCACGAGCGGGTGTTGCGTCTGAATCTTGAATATCTTGTTTATCTGGCTGGCAAGGTTCTGCGCCTTTGGCCGCTCGCCGTGGTTCACAAGGACCCTGCGGAGCTTGGGGCGCAACCTGCTGACATAGGCCATGAGCTGATTGTAGTCGCTGTGGCTTGCAAAGCCATCGATGCGGTCCACCTGGCAGTACACGTTTACTGCCTCGCCGTTAATGGTAATCTGCCGGATACCGTCCAAAAGCAGCCTGCCGGGCGTGTCCGGCGCCTGGTACGATATAATTATCACCTTGCTCGCAGCGTCAGGCGCAATCTGCTTCAAATAGTCCATTGACGGCCCACCTGCAAGGAGCATCGATGACGGAGCAAGTATTACTGCAGGCTCGCCCTGCTTTGTCTCAAAAGACTCGACTGTAGAAAACTGGGCACCAAAGGGGCTTTCTTCCGACTCGCTTATGCGCGGCCGTAGGTCGCGTGACAGGTATTCTGGGTACGTCTCGTAGATAGCGGTGGCATCGGAGATTATCTTTTCAACGAGCACAGGCACGTTTGTTATCCTGCTCGCCTTGCTCAGAAGGTCCAGAGTAAGCAAGAGTTCCTGCGCGATTCCAGCCGTCGGGACCGGTATCAGCACGCGCCCGCCTGCGTGCGCTGCGGATGTTATCATGCGGGCAAGGTTTGCCTCGGCTTCTTCGCGCGGGCACAGAACGTCTTCCTTCCCGCCGTACGTGCTTTCGATTATCAGCGTCTCGACGCGTGGAAAGTTCCAGTAGGCGTTGTCGAGCGCGAGTGTCTTGCCAAACTTCATGTCGCCGGTGTAGACAAGGTTGTGGTCGCCATTTCCAATGTGCAGATGAGCAGAGACAGAGCCGAGCATGTGGCCAGAGTTTGACAGCACGAGCTTTACGTCAGGCGAGATATCGGTTACGATGCCGTGTGTGAGTGGTATGGTATGGACGAGGGCGCGCTCGATGTCCCTTTCGGCGTAGAGTGGCGCCTTTGACCTTTTGACATAATCCTGTTGCAGGATCTCCATCAGGAGCATAGTCGGCTCGGTGCAATAGACAGGCCCATCGTAACCATACTTGAACAGCGCAGGCACAAAGCCGGCATGGTCCATGTGAGCGTGGCTCAGTACCACTGCGTCAATCTCGTCCATGCCGATGCCGGCGACGTCAAACCTTGGGAGAGCGGAAAGCGAGTCAC
Organism: Nitrososphaera sp.; assembly: GCA_035547955.1. Taxonomy (GTDB): domain Archaea; phylum Thermoproteota; class Nitrososphaeria; order Nitrososphaerales; family Nitrososphaeraceae; genus Nitrososphaera. The sequence continues at coordinate 2,599 of DASZTR010000018.1, forward strand.
GGGCACTCTCGTTTATACCACAGTCAAGCAGGATCTTGC
>DASZTR010000019.1:0-7787 GCA_035547955.1 Nitrososphaera sp.
GCGAACATTTCGTGGTTTACGGCAACCCCGCCATACTCGCATCCATAAACCGGCGGATAACTGTCACGGCAAAAAAATCCAAAGACGGCGGAAAAGTCACGATAAAATCCGATATCGCATCAGGTGAGTTTGATGGCTCGACGTTTAGGCTCATAGAGGGCGCCAACGCTCGGGCGACTCTAGAGCCCCTGTACTATGCGGCAAAACAGGCGCTCTCTTCATCGCCAGACAAAAAAGGGAATAACAACAGTAAAACAGGCCTGGACATTGAGATAAAATCAGATATCCCCTATGGAGTGGGCCTTGGCTCTTCTGCGGCGGCGCTGGTTGCCACCATCGCGGCGGTCGAATCGCTCCTTGGCAGGGCAGAAAAGAAGAAGGTCTGCGAGAGCGCAATCGAGGCGGAGAAGATAATACACAAGAACTCTTCAGGGGCCGACTGCTTCGTCACCACCTTTGGAGGCATGATGCACTACAGCAAAGGAGGAGGCTTTAAGAAGATTGAGGCCAAGACCAAAATCTTTCTCGTCATCGGCGACACTGGGATAAAGCACAATACGGGCGACCTCGTCTCCAGCGTGCGCAAGCTAAAAGAAGCAAACCAGATGGCGTTTTCAGGCCTGATGTCGCAGTCCAAGGACATCTGCAACCAGGCCCTTTCCGCGCTCAACAACGGCAACATAGAGCACCTCGGCATGCTGATGAACGAGAACCAGTTACTTCTTGAGCGCCTCGGGGTGTCGCACGAAAAGGCGGATGATCTGGTAGATGTAGCAAGGCGCGCGGGAGCGCTGGGAGCCAAGATAACTGGCGCAGGAGGAGGAGGGGCCATCATTGCGCTGGCACCTTCAAAGGTAGAGAGCGAGGAGATAGCCGCAGCTATCAAGACGACCGGCCAAGGTGCCTTTGAGGTCGAGATCGACACCAAGGGCCTAGTCATCGGCTAGGTCACTTTAGGCGTTTTTCAGGGGCGCTATAAGGTGCATCGGCTTTACGAGGTCTGCAATGTCCACCCAGCAGCGGGCTATCCTGTCCAGGGAGTAGGTAAGGTTTAGCACCGCGACTGTCGACTCAAGGTTCTTGTTATTGTCAGCATCCGCAGATGCCCCCTTGATAGAGTATATTATCTCATTGAACTTGCCGTACGCGCTGACGACTTCGACGGACTCGGCGCGGTTCTTGCCGGCAAATGCCGCGACTGCCTTTTCCTGCATCATTTCGACGAGCTCTCCTGCTTGCGCGAACCGGTCAACGAGTGCCAGCCTTGCAAAGTCCTGCATCGACGCAAGGTCGACCATAAAGTCGCCGGCACTTTCCAGCAGGTTTGCCGCGATCCTATAGTCGAGTATGTCGATGTTGCTCAGGTTGAGTTTCGCAGCAAGCTGCTGGTCCATCATGGCGCTCCTTATCAGTCGCACCAGTAGGAAATACTGCCTATCGACCTCGTCGTCGCGGCCGCCTATTGAGCGCCGAGCGATATTCTCCCTCTCTTTTATCGCCTCTAGCATCTCGCGGAACATGCCGGCTACGAGCGAGTTCATTCGGCGTAAGATCTTTTCGGCATCAAGCGTGTTTGGATCGAGTAAGAACTGCGAGGAGATGGTCTGTTTGTCCTCTTCTACGATCTCAAGGCCGACCAGCTTCCTCATCGCCCGCTTGAAGCGCTCGGCATCCTCGTACGTTATCGAGCCTGTGGCCTTTACCCGTATCATGTCGTACCCAAGAAGGTACGCGCCATACACCTGATTGACAAGTAAGTCCATAGAAGCAGGGGAGTAATGGATGGTCACTTCTTTGGCGCTGTCAATTTCCTCGCCAGACGGAAATATCGAGAGGGTATTGTCCCGATTGACGCTAACCGGGACAATGCTCCCCTTCTTAAGGTTGTTGTCTTTGACCCACTGGCTCGGTAGGGAAATCAGGATGCTGCTCCCTATCTGCTGAAGGCGCCTTGCGTATCTCACCATAAATAGTTTAAATCCATTTAAACTAATTAAACATTATTTTTATATTTACAGCCCTTTATAAATAGACCTATGGCATCTACGGTTATCACGGCGCCGGTAGCTGTAGCCAAAGCGTTTTCTCCAGCTCACATCACGGGGTTTTTCGAGATACCAAAAAGACCACACGGTGAAAGCTCCGATTCTTCCCCTCAACACAAAGGGTCAAAGGGCGCAGGTTTCTCCATCGACAGAGGCATTTCCACTACGGTCCACGTCTTCTTTGACGGAAGGAAAACTGGATCAAGGATTATGATGAACGGCAGGGTGGCCAAGCCAGAGGATGCAGAGGTGTCACAGTGGATCATCGACCGATATGCAAAGGAGTACGCGGAAAAACCGTTCTTTGTAAGTGTCGAGCATGAGATAGGCATCCCAGTGGGCTTTGGACTCGGATCTAGCGGCGCGGCTGCCTTAAGCCTTAGCTATGCGCTCAACTCGGCGCTTGGCGCGGGACAAAAGAGCGTACAGGAAGCCGCTCGGCTTGCACACGAAGCTGAAATTGTGTGCGGGACTGGCCTCGGCACCGTGATTGCAGAGTACGCGGGCGGCTTTGAGATGCGCACGAGCCCCGGTGCGCCGGGCGTCGGCACAGTCGAGACGATCCCACTTGACAAGAGGTACAAGGCTACAATACTCTGCATATCGCCAATCTCGACCAAGGCGTTCCTTGCAAACCGCATGGATATGATAAACGGCCTCGGTGGCAGGATGCTTGAGAAACTTGGAGAAACGAAGAACATCAATGACTTTATGAAGATGTCGTACCAGTTTGCCGACGCGCTCGGGCTCACTGAAGGCATGTGCAGGGCGCCTGTGCGCGAGCTTAGGGCGGCAGGTTTTGAGTGCAGTGTCGCCCTTTTTGGAGAGACCGTCTTTGCAATAGTGCCAGAGCCCCAGGCATACAAGGCGGCTGGTATTTTGCAAAAATTTGAGGGCAGGCTCATAGTCTGTGATGTCGACAATAGGGGCGCAAGGGTTCTCTGAGAGAGAGAGAGAGAGAGAGAGAGAGAGAATCACATCATGACAATAACAACTGCAAAGATACCGCAAGACCACCCGCGCGCCAAGTCGCTGCATACCAGAGAAATGCTGGTAGACGGATTTAGGCGCAACCTGGTAGTCTCAGAGGGCCTCATAGCGCATGGCAGGGGCGAGGCTTTCGACTATTTGATTGGCGAGCGTACGAGCGCAGCTGCAATTAAGGCAATACGCGCGGCTGCCGCAACGCTTTTGCTTCCAGAGAAAAAGACGGTGCTTTCGGTCAATGGCAACACTGCAGCCCTATGCCCAAGAGAAATCGTAGAACTGTCAAGAGTCGTCGGCGCTGATATTGAGGTAAACCTGTTTTATCGCACAAAAGATAGGGAATACGCCATCAAGGACGAACTTGAGAAGCACGGCGCAAAAAACGTGCTAGGAGTAGGCGAGCGCGCGTCTGCCAAGATACCAGAGCTCTCAAGCGAGCGCAGGCGCGTAGATCCGGACGGCATATATGCTGCAGACATCGTCTTTGTGCCTCTAGAAGACGGCGACAGGACGGAAGCACTCGCCCGGATGGGCAAGACGGTGATCACCGTCGATTTGAACCCGCTTTCAAGGACTGCCATAGCCGCGCATGTGACTATAGTGGACAATCTAGTAAGGGCCATGCCAGCGCTTGTACAGCAGACGCAGGCATTAAAGGGCATGGACGAAAAGTCGCTAAAAAAAATCATCAACGCGTTTGACAACAAAAGGTGTGTTGCACAGTCGCTCAGAAAGATAAGGGGAGGAATTGCATAAGTACATATGCATCAGCAAGAGGCAGAGCCAGAGAAAAAGAAGGAGAGGGTCAAAAAGGTAAGCATTAGCGACCTTACCTCCATGAAAAAAGAGGGCAGGGAAAAGGTCTCGGTCCTTACGGCGTACGACTATTCTACCGCACTCTTGTGCGACAGGGCCGGCGTCGATGTCCTGCTAGTAGGCGACAGCGCTGGCATGGTCGTCCTCGGACACTCAAGTACAGTGCCTGTCAACATGCAGGAGATGTTGATGTTCTGCGGCGCGGTGTCAAGGGGAGCCAGGAGGGCTATGATCGTAGGAGACATGCCATTTGGCTCATACCAGCCAAGCACGAGTGCGGCTATTGAAAACGCGATCCGGTTTATCAAGGGTGGCTGCGATGCGGTGAAACTCGAAGGCGGCATGGAGATCGCAGACAGGGTAAAGGCAATAGTGGACGCTGGCGTACCTGTTATGGGTCATATTGGGCTAAAGCCGCAGACTTCGATGCTGTGGGAGGGCTACCGCCTGCAAGGCAGGACTGCCGAGTCGGCGCGACGGCTGGTGCAGGACGCGCAGGCGCTTGAAAAGGCAGGTGCGTTTTCCATAGTACTAGAGATGGTCGCAAGCGAGGTCGCAGAGGCCATTACTAAGAAGGTGTCGGTGCCGACAATAGGCATAGGCTCGGGCTCCGGATGCGATGGACAAGTGCTGGTGCTACATGACCTGCTTGGGATATACGAGGACATAAAGCCCAAGTTTGTCAAGAGGTACGCCGAGCTTGCCAAGCCAATCCTTGACGCGGTTTTGAGCTACACGCAGGATGTCAAGGCAGGCAGGTTTCCGGAAGAACACAACACTTTTCACATGAACCAAGAAGAGCTTGAAAAGTTCAGGAAAAAGAAGGGCGACGATGAGGAACAATGAAGGAAGGGCAGCGGCGACGCGGCATTCACCCATCAAAGGACATCACGGGTTCTGACGGAAGCGAACTTGCAGGCAGGAAAATAGTCCTGTGTATAACTGGAAGTGTAGCCGCGTATCGCGCTATCGACCTTGCGCGCCTTTTGATGCGCCATGGGGGCGACGTGCACGCGGTAATGAGCGAGGCCGTAGCATCGACGCTTTTGCATCCAGATATGATGGAATGGGCCACAGGAAACAAGGTGGTCACCAAACTCACGGGTAACCTCGAACACATCGCACTTGCAGACTATGGCATGTCCGACCTTGTGATAGCATACCCATGCACTTCAAACACTATTGGCAAGATGGTGTCTGGAATCGATGACACGCCTGTGACATCCGTCCTGAGCGTCGCGCTTGGCTCAAAAGTCCCGATAATAATCGCGCCGGCAATGCACGAGGCAATGTACGGGAACGAGTTCATCCAGCAGAATGTGAAAAAGCTGCAGAGCCAAGGCACCGTTATGTTTATCAGTCCACACATGGAGGAGGGCAAGGCCAAGGCTGCAGAGCCTGAACAGGTGCTTGCGTCTGCGATAGGCGCGCTTGCCGCAAAGGGGTCGCTTGCAGGCAGGCGTGTGCTTGTCACTGCAGGGAGCACAATCGAGTACATTGACCCCATCAGAGTAGTCACCAACACCAGCTCAGGCAAGATGGGCATCGCAATAGCAAGGGAGGCGGCAAGGATGGGCGCCAGAGTCACGCTTGTATACGGCCACGGCACGGAAAAAGAGCCGGATGATAATGACGGTATTGTGGTGGATGTAATAAGAGTAGACACGAGTACGCAAATGCACGATGCAGTTATTGCAGAGCTGAAAAAAGGGAGAGAAGGACAAAAGAAATACGATGTCGCGATAATGGCGGCTGCAGTGGCAGACTATGCTCCAGTTTCTACCGCTCCAAAAAAAATAGACTCGAAAAATGGCAGATATGACCTCTCGCTTGTGCCCACAATGAAAATAGTCGACGAAGTCAAGAAGGCAAGCAAGGACACTTTTCTTGTCGCGTTCAAAGCAGATTATGACGTCTCTGACGCGGCGCTCGTGGACAAGGCATACAAAAAGTTGCAGGAATGCAATGCAGACCTTGTCGTGGCAAACGACATTGGTCGCAAAGGATCAAGGGCAGGCTCTGACAGAAACGAAGTGTTTATCGTAGATGCAGGGAAAAAGGTCGTGCATGTGCCTCTTACTGAGAAAACGCATGTGGCAAAGAGGTTGCTAGAGCTTATTTCTGAATTTCTCTTTATTATTAAAAACAACAAGGCCGTCAAGTAAAGAGTCTGCAAGGGCCGGCCGTACCATAGCACGAGATCCAGGGACTATTTGCACGCTGCCAATAGCAAACTCGAGGGATTCAGAATTGCAGCTGGCGGTGAAATCATCGCCGGCATCGTCGTTTGTATGTATTTTAAAGCTGGCGCTTTTTCCCTGTGCAACCATGTCAGGGTTGGAGTAATCAAACACAGAATCAACGGCGGAGCCCTGCGCGTCATAAACAACGCACGATATTTTGGCCTGCGTGGTGTTTCGCTCGATGTTATTGTTATAAACGGTCCAGAGATTATGTTCTTGTCGGGCTGCGGCACTCCCACCAGCTGCAGGGCGGCCTGCTTTGCAGGCGCATCATCGTCATCAACATATGACTTCAGCCTGACAGAATGTTATTTATCGAGCAAATCGATGTTATTGTCTCCAACCATGAGGCTAAAGCCAGAGGTCATGCTTGGCATCAGCGTCCCAATATTAGTATTGATGCGATCCTTCCGGAATAGCTGGTCTCCATTGAAAAAGTAGATGTTGACTGCAATGCGCTTGAGCGGTGCGGTGCCAGCGTTCTCCACCTCTCCGACGAGGCTTGTGTCGCCCTGATAGTCTACGTACTTGCCTGTCACCAGCACGTCGATGTCTTATTCGGTTACGTAAAGCATTGCTGATGCTTTTTCCGTGCCCACGACGTAGAGTCATGCAGTATATGCTCCTGATTTTGGCGTGCCCATGTCCTAGGTAAGAGAATGGCTCGTTAACGCCTGTGCGCAAGTTGTTTCGGGTGCGGGCGGCGTGTCCCTGGTGTTTATGATTATTTCGCTTTCTGACTTTGAAATTCTGTACCTCTACGTTGTAGCAGGGCATAGGTGCCGTCAGGAACACCTTTGCAGTAATAGGTCTCTTTTCAGTCGGCATTTCGGGACAAAAGCACAGTCGTTCCTTTTTCAAATGGCTGTGTGCTGGCAGGAGGCAGAGCAGACGACAGCAACGTCATAATTGCCATAACAGCCACATATGCCGCAAAGGCAGCAACAGGTTCGACTGCTGCCAGAGGAGAGACAGCCCTATTCAGTGGGGACAGCAACAATAACTTGCGTGACATGCGGCGTCTTTACCGTTGCTATGCCTGCACGTCTGTATGCGTATACAGGTGTGCGTATGTGCGCTATAGTACCACCAGGTCTTTTGTGAACCTGTTCAACACCTTTGGCTTTCCGTCGGTGACAAGTATGCTGTCCTCTATCCTGACTCCAAATTTGCCTTCAAGATAGATACCAGGTTCCACCGTCACTGCCATGTTCTTTTGTAACACCTCATCGTTGTTCGCGCGCAGCCACGGAGGCTCGTGTACATCAAGGCCGATGCCGTGGCCGGTAGAGTGTATGAACCGCTTTTCATAGCCGCGTTCTCTTATCAAGTCGCGACACATCGCGTCAACCTGGCCACACATCGTGCCTGCGGTTGCAGCGTCAAGGCCGACCTTTTGCGACTCTTTCACTATTTCATAGACATTAACCATTTCTGCAGTCGGCTTGCCCAGTGCAAAAGTGCGGGTCGCGTCGGCGACATAGCCCTGGTGGCGGAGCGTTAGGTCGACTACTATCATGTCTTTGTTTTTGAATTTTCGGTCGGTCACTTCGGCGTGCGGCAGCGCGCCGTTTGGTCCTCCTGCGATTATCAGAGGATTCAAGGTTGACTTGTATGAAGGCGGGTTTGCGCCCATCTTTAGCCCCTCATAAACGAGTTTGGCCTGGAGGTCGCGCTCTGTCATTCCCACCTTGAT
>DASZTR010000020.1:0-6204 GCA_035547955.1 Nitrososphaera sp.
AACATGATAATGAAGTCGAGGCCGGACAAGCACAAGACAATGGTCATAATAGTCGGCGAGCCGGGCCCGTCAGAAAAGGTAAAGGAGCTCTTGGTACAAGGTGGAGTAAAGTCGGACATCATTGCCATCGATTCAGAGTCAAAGAACATAGGGCAGACAATCGATTATATTCACAGCGTGATAAGCAAAAAACCAAACCCGCCTTTCATCTATTTTATCGCCTCCGTATGGCTGCACGACACATACAATATGACCGCCATTTCAAAGTTAAAGGGAATAAAGACACAATTCTATGGCGCACTCGACCATAGGCCGGTGCACGAGGTTGAGCAGGAAAAGTCGTATGATGCCCCGAAGAAGGGCGGCGAGTACTACAAGCGCAAGCTGACAAACAAGGCGGTAGACGTCGTCCTCAACATAATTTTCCCAGATTGAGGATAGTGGGATGAGGATATAACATTTAATACCCTTGTCACTTTCGCTAGTCAAGGTGCGGTCATCGTCTAGTTTGGTCTAGGACGCTGGCCTTCCATGCGCGTTTCGTGGAGAAAGCCCGCGACCCGGGACCCAGTTTTTCAAAAGAAGATTGGGCGGGAGTTCGAATCCCGGTGACCGCACTTTTGCAACTTCCATATTACATCCTCACTTTTCTTGGCATTAACTCTGAGTTAATGTATTTCCACAAGCCACAAACACAAGTCTTAAGTGCTTGACTGTCATTCTGTAAGTACATTCAGTAGGAAGATTCTATTGAAATTAAGGGCCAAACTTTCAGTTTCGTTTCTCCTGGTAGCCTTGGTCATTGCTGCCGTGGGCAGCCTGGTCTTTCTAAACTCCAAGAGCATTGCAGATTCATTCAACATGATAGACAAAGGATACGTACCCCAGATCATCGCCCTGCAGCAAATGCGGACGGACTCGATCACTGTCTACTCCAGGGCGCTAGAATACACCGTGGAGGAAAACCAAACAGAACTCCGGGATTACCTGTCCGAGATTGCCGGGGCAGAGCAGGATTTTAATTCGACATATCAATCGTTCGAGACCACCAGCTCGATCCAGGATCCGTATCAGGGTAACAACCAGCAGCAATCAATTATATCTCCCATAAAGCGGGACTGGAACGATTTTGTATCAAAATCCAAAGTCGTGATAAATCTTGTTGACGGCAAGGCCGATGACGAAACTGTTACTGACGCTAGGGAAGACATGGAACGGTCTCAAGAAAAGTTTAATTCTACAATTGAGGGCATCCTCAAGCACGAGGTAGGACAGAACCAGGCACTCCAGTCGGCCGTAGACGGCGCGCAAAGTACATCTCTTATTTTAATCGTATCAGGTTTTGCAGCGGCAGCAATCTTTGCGATAACTTTGGGTAATTTTGTCGCCCGCAGGATATCTGCCCCGGTCTCGCGTTTGAGAAACGCGCTGGACGACCTTGTCCACGGCAAGTATGACACAGAGATCCTAAAGGCGCCTGCTGACGAGGTCGGAGATCTCGTCACCCACTTTGGAAACGTCCGGGAACAGTTGAAGGAGAAGGATCGAATGAAAGATGAATTCATCAACCTCGCCGCTCACGAGCTTCGCACGCCGGTGCTCCCGATAATCCTTACGGCAGAAGAACTCGCAGAGGAAATAGACGGTGACAGGACCAAGGACAAGATAGAGAGGATCCTGCGAAATGCCGGACGCCTGCAAAAGCTGACAAAAGACATCCTTGACGTTAGCAAGATAGAGAGCAACTCACTCAAGCTGCAAAAAGAAAAGACAGACATCAAGAATTTGGTTTCAGACATAGTCCAAGACGTGAGTCTTAAAATACAGGACGGCCAGGACATAAAGATTATCTGCGAATCTGCCCTGCCAGCAGGAATTCATGAAGTCCTGATCGACAGAGGGAGGATTAGTGAAGTGCTTGTCAATCTGTTGGATAACGCGATCAATTTTACAGACAAAGGAACAATAAGCGTAAGGCTCGAACAAGAGACAAAGCAATCGCGGGACTTTATCCAGATCAAAGTAACTGACACGGGAAGAGGGATAGACGAATCAATCAAGGACAGGCTGTTCCAGAAATTTGTGACAAAATCTGACAGGGCGAAAGGAACCGGCCTCGGGCTGTATATTTGCAAAGGGATCGTAGAGGCGCACGGCGGCAGGATAGGTGCAGAGAACAACAAGGATGGCAAGGGTGGTGCGACATTTACGGTAGAGCTGCCGATTGCCTAAAGGCTTGGCGTATATTGTTATCTCCTGACTCTGCGGCGCATTTTTTTTCTCTTCGAGAAAAAGAGAAATAGAAACCCTAAATCTCGTTGTTAAAGTCCCTTGTCGCGATGGTAAGGGTGGATTCGATCTCTGCAGAGCCACTTGCGCGCCACTTTATCGCGCTGGGGGCGTCTTTTATCTTGTTGTAAATGTCGGCCATTTTGTCGCTGTACTGGAAGGTAAAAGTGTCCGGCACCGGCACAGTCTGTCCCGCGAATATCGCCGGCCTGCCATTGAGCGGGACGTCCTCGTATGATAGGGTGTGCGTGCCTAGCGAAACGCCGTTGGCAAAGAGCTCATAGTCGATCTTGGATGTAGTTATCGTATCATCGGTGGGGTTTTCTATCGCAAATGAAACCTTTATGTCCATGCTCTGGTCGGTCTGGTCATCTATTGTCACGTTTGCCAGACGCACGTTTATCTTGGTAAAGTCTGGCGCGTTTAGCGTAAAGATGAGTGGGATCATGATAATTGTGATGGCGACGGCGGCAATTACGCCGATGAGCACGGCTCTTCGCGGGCCTATGAGCACGGGCTAAGGTCTTCAGGGTGCGCATTAAAACCTTTCTTCACATAGCAGCATCAATAATATAGTGCCAGAGTGTGGTTCTGCTATTGGCTGTTGCGGACGGCCTTGTCATGTGGGTCCACCTGATCTGTGCTTCAATATGGGTGGGAGGCTCTATCTTTATTGCAGCAGTCGCAGTGCCGGTGCTAAGGGCGCACACCAAGTCGCTTGAAGAGCTGGTTGGCCTGATGGTCAAGCTGGGCAGGCAGTTCAACAAGGTAACGGTACCCGCGTTTGCGATCCTCATTGCGTCCGGGATATACAATGCACGGTCGTTTATATCAGAGCCCGGCGCGCTGCTCGATTCTGCTTACGGCATCATCCTCCTGATAAAGATAATACTTGTGCTTGCGTCCGTTGGCGCGTACGTCGTCCACGTACGCGTACTGAACGCGGACATGGAGCGCAAGATCCTGTCCGGGAGCGCCGGTGCGCTGTACGTGCAGTCGGTGCGCTCGAAAATAATCCACCTTGGAAGGATCATCGTCTTTTTGTCGGTAGGCATACTGCTTCTTGCGGCGCTCTTGAGCAGCGGCGGCTTTTAAGAATAACAGCTGCTGTCGCCCTCTATTGTTATCACAGCAGATTCTTTTTTGCCCGGTAAGGCGGCTGCTGTTGTTGTAGTAATACAGTACTTGAAGCCTGGCACAATCTGCGAGGCGACGTGCAGGTTCGTCCGCAGGTGCTCCGTTACTAACGATGTCCTGTACTTCGACACCCCACTTGCGAAGCACAGGGGCAGGACCAGCATATCCGCAAGGAAGGGGTCGACTGCGGCACCGGCAAGCGTGCTTTCCAGGTACCGCCTTGCGGCCTCCTGCCCCACCTGCTCGGCGCTCTTGTTCACCTCGCCTATAGAGTCGCCGCCGACAAATGGCCCGCCAAAATCAGACGCCGAGTATACCAGCATTGACGTGCCCGGCGACAGCGCAGTCTCAAACGATGCGGTATAGTTTGTGCACTTTATCCCGTTCTTTTCAAGCGACACGAGCGCGGACGAGATCTGCCTCTCGGCCACGTGCTTTGGCAGCTGGCTGCAGACGCTCGTTATTTTGGGCGCGACCGATCTGCCGTTTACAAACTCTACAGGCGCGGGCTTGCGGCACGGCTCTATTGTCGCCCTGACTACGCCTCCGCCCTTTGGGTAGTAGCCCCTCTTTATGACGTCGAGTGAGAACTTGATCCCTGCGCTTCTGTACGCCGCTGATGCCACGTAGCGCAGGTAGTCGATAGTCGGGCTCGCCCTAACGTCGGTGCCGCCCGTTATCTCGATCTCGATGCCGTTTCCAGATAGCGAGACTGTAGGGATTGCCGCCATCAGTGTCAGTGATATGCTTCCGGCAGTGCCGATGTCTATCCTGCGCGGGCCGCCAGCGAACCTTGGAGAAGGCATAAAACGTACCCAGTCAGCCCCCACCTGCAAATTTTCAACGGTCGCGCCAAAGAGGGCCGAGACCACCTTTACCGCCGCAAGGTGCGATGGGCGCAGGCCGGGGTGTTCCCTCTTTGCCCTTATGCCTGTCACCTCTACAGGAGTGCCGGTCACTGCGGAAAGCGAGATCGCGGTACGTAGTATCTGGCCCCCGCCTTCGCCCTGCGACCCGTCGATCCTAATGGCAGATTCCATGTACTGATGATGACGACGGTTTTTACAACTGCTCCTATATCTTTTTTTAGCTGTTGAAAAAAGAATATGCAAGCGGGCAAAACCCCTTTAGGGCTTTGCCGAGCTGTTTTTGGTGGCATTGGTCAGAGCTTCATTCATGGTGGCGCACGAGCAGGTAAACCCAAGAGACCTGCTAAAAGACGTGGCATTGATGGACGAAAACTGCCTTGAGCTGTGCTGGTCAAGCGACCACTATATGCCTTGTTCGCACACTGGCGGGTCAGCCGGGGCGACGTGGCCATGGCTTGGGGCCGCGCTTGTCCGCACCGACGACATACAGGTAGGCACATCCGTCACGGCGCCGATCCTGCGCTATAACCCGGCAATCGTCACCCAGGTGTTCGCCACGATTGACAGCATGTTTCCAGGCAGGACGTTTCTTACGGTAGGGACCGGCGAGTCGCTCAAAAGTCCCCACCGGCAACAAGTGGCCACCATATCCAGAGAGGTTTGGAAGGTTGAGCGAGGCGGTACAGGTAATCAAAAAGCTCTGGAGCGAGGACTGGTTGGATTTTGAAGGCATGTACTATAGCCTGAAAAAGTCGAACCTGTACACCAAGCCAGAGACCAAAGTGCCTCTCTACATAGCGGCTCTTGGTAGGCAATCGGCAGAGCTCACAAGGGCAGAGGGCGACGGGCTTGTGACTAACGAGCTTGACCCGAGCCTAATTAGGGAGCGGCTGTTCCCGGCGTTTGAGCAGGGAGCAAGTAAGGCTGGCAAAGACCCAAGCTCGATGCCAAAGGCGGTGTTCGTACCCGCCTCGTACGACGAGGACAGACAAAAGGCGCTGCAGTCGATTGCCTATTGGAGGGGTTCTACGATAAAGGCGTTTTTCAACGTCGACTATCCCGATCCGCGCGACATAGAGGAAGACGGCAAGGTGGTCGGGAACGACACGTTCGAAAAGATGGCACTTGTGATATCGAACGCGGAAGAGGGGTGGATAAATAAATTGCAAAAGTACGTCGACCTTGGCGTTACCGAGATAGTACTTATCAATTCCAGCCCGGACAAGGCCAAGCTGATAGAGATGGTGGCCGAACAAATAACCCCGCGCTCGAAGAAGGCTCAGGTGGGCATATGATAGACGCAGAAGCGTAGTAACCAGAAAGAAAATGTCTTGTTTAAATTAGCGCCCGCGCAAGGGTGAAATGTCGTGACCACAGGCCTTTTCGTCGGTAGATTCCAGCCCTTCCACAGGGGCCACCTTGCGACTGTCAAGTTCGCGCTAAAGTCCGTCAACGACCTTGTCATAGTGGTAGGCAGCGCGCAAAAGAGCCACGAGCAGAGAAACCCGTTTACAGCAGGCGAGCGCATCGCCATGATAAGGGCGGCACTAAAGGCAGACAAGGATATCAACAACATCATCGGCAGAATAATGACCATACCTGTTATTGATGTCGACGTGCACTCGCTCTGGACGAGGCAGGTCGACATGCTCGTTCCTAGATACGATGTTGTGTTTGCAAACGACCCCTTCACTCTCTTTTTGTTCAGAGAGCAGGGGATCAGGACGGTAGAGCCCCCGCTGAAAGATCGCAACAGGCTGATGGCCACGGAGGTAAGGAGGAGGATGGCAGAAGGGGGAGAGTGGCAGGAATTAGTGCCGGAGCCTGTTGCAAAAGTGATAGGGCAGATAGGTGGTCTGGAGAGGGTAAAGGCGGTCACTCCACATGCTCATGATCATGGTCATGAGCA
>DASZTR010000021.1:0-27775 GCA_035547955.1 Nitrososphaera sp.
CACCAGCAGCACCACGACTAGAAAGTATATGTCTAGCTAGCGCGAAGTATTAGGCGGCGTACACATACAAATTGTTTGGCAAATCAACGGCAGAAGGGGGAGGAGGTGGCAGAGGAGTGCAACAGAGGAAGCCGGTGGCAGAGGAGCTCTGGTACATGGACATGGCAAAGCTGTCAAATGACGAGCTGATGCGCATGTACACCATGATAAAGGATGGCAGGTACGCATTTGCCAAGAACGCATGGTACATCCCCGTAGGCGGCGACCAGCGCTGCCCGATAATGGTGGCAAAGGGGTTCCGCTCGCCGGACACGCTTGCCAAGATGGCCGAGTTCCAAGACACTGCTAAGGCCCTTGAATGCGAGTACCGCAACTTTATTGATGCGTGGGATTTTGGCTACATCACCACGAAAGACATCGAGCAGGCTGTGCTCAAGATCCTTGAAGAGCGCAACATAGAGATCGCCGAGCGCGCCTAGGACGCGAGAGGGGTGGTGTCACGTGATAAGAGACATCAATGGCATATACAGAAAGATACTAGCCCGCCGTCCAAGAGGTAATTTCTGGCCAAAGGAATTGTTATTAAATTAATATATATAGCCAGCGAGAGATTCTGAAAATACATATACATTGTCGTCAAGCGGCTTGTACAGAGGTGCAGGTGCAGACTTGCTGTCCAAACACAGCGTCTCTGCCGGCGACACTATTTCGGTAACAACCAACGATGGCGTGACCATGACAGGCATCCTCATGCCGCGCTACGAGTCTGCAAGTGACAACTACATCGTGATAAAGCTGAAAAGCGGATACAACACGGGAATTGAATTGGCAAAGATAAAATCAGTGGCAAAGGTATCTGGCGAAGCAAAAGCAACGCAGCAGCCAAGCTCAACCAAGCAGCAGGGCGATGATGATAAAAAAAGAGAGCTCCCAAAGATCGCGCTCATCAGCACAGGCGGGACGATAGCAAGTAAGATAGACTACAGGACTGGGGGCGTAAGAGCTGCGTTATCGGCGTCAGAACTATATGCGTCAGTGCCCGAGCTTGCCACCATCGCGTCTGTAGATACAGAAGTGCTCATGAGCGAATACAGCGAGAACCTGACACCGGGACACTGGACCATGATGGCCGACAGGATTGCAGACAGAGTCGGGTCCGGTAAGTACGACGGGATAATAGTCTCGCACGGCACTGACACGATGCATTATACGGCAGCAGCTCTCAGTTTCGCCTTGCAGGGCTTGCCGATCCCCGTAGTGTTGGTCGGCGCGCAAAGGTCATCAGACAGGCCGTCTTCGGACGCCGCGCTGAACCTCATTGGAGCCGCAACTTTTGCCGCAAAGGCCCCTGCAGCTGGTGTATTTGTTGCGATGCATGCAGGCACGTCTGATGACGCTGTCGCAGTCCACATCGGGACGCGTGTGAGAAAGAACCACACGAGCAGGCGCGACGCGTTTGAATCAATAGACGTGACTCCCGTCGCGCTGGTAAAGGACGGCAAGGTAGTAGAGATGCAGAAAGAAAGCAGCATAGAACTTGTGCCGAGGGGCAAGAGCGGAAAATTAAGGCTGCAGTCGTCGTTCGACAGCAGGGTGGCGCTGGTAAAATACCACCCTGGCTTTGACCCTACGATGGTTTACTGGCTGATTTCCAGCGGGTGTGGCGCAATAGTTTTTGAGGGCACTGGCCTTGGCCACGTCAACAGGAACCTGTTTGGTGTCCTGAAGGAAGCAGCGGAAAAGGGCGTGTACTTGTTCATGACATCACAGTGCATATGGGGCAGAGTCAGCATGACGGTGTACGACACTGGCCGTGACCTGCTGGACATCGGCGTTGTACCTCTGTCTGACATGATTCCTGAAACCGCGGTCGTCAAGGCGATGTGGGCACTTGCCAATTCGCAGGATCCAAAGAAGGCGATGCAGGAAAACCTTGCCGGCGAGATGTCGTCTGCAATCCCCATATAGCAATAGTAGTATTAGCAGGGGTTCTGTCAGGTCTTCGGTTGTTGTTGCAGCTGTTGACGCTCTCAATAATATTGTGCTCGCAAGCAACCGATAACTCGACAGCAGATACCCCCTTGGCTATGATGCTCTGCACCTTCTCTTGGTTGGTTTCTCTTCCTGCTTGCTTATGCAGGAGTTGTATTGCGCATTGTACGCGTACGCAAAAATAAAGGAGCTAGCTGTAGAACATAATAGATACCTCTTCCCTACAACTACGTTTGTTGTTGTAGTAGTAGTAGATCACTGGAAACGCGCACGCACGTGCGTACGTACTTGCATGTATGTATGTATGTACAAATATGCATTTGTACATTTTATTGAATAAACAATAAAAATCTCTTGCTTCTTCTCGCCGCACCTTCTCCAGATATTGTGCCATATTATGTCAGCTGCTCGCGGATTTTATCCTTAAGTATTACCAGCAGCGGCGCCGACGACAACCAAAGACCTGATAGAACCGCAGCAGGCAAGGCTTAATACATGCAAGGAGCGTTTTTCAATCCCAATGACATCATTGCCTGACTGGTCGTCAATCGATATGAAAGTCGGATTTGAGATCCACCAGCAGCTGGCGACAAAGAGCAAGCTGTTCTGTAACTGCAGCTGCAAAGAGGCCGAGGCCTATGGCCGCACGTTTACACGTAGGCTTCGCCCGACGCAGAGCGAGCTTGGCGCTTACGACCCTGCGGCAATGTTCGAGTTTTCCAAGATGCACCTGACAGAATACCATGCTTCTTCCGGGACCAGCTGCCTCGTAGAGGCAGACGAGGAGCCACCGCACGAGGTTAACCCGGAGGCCCTAGAGACGGCGCTCGTGTTTGCGCTTGCGCTTCACTCCAAAGTCATGGACGAGGTCCATGTCATGCGCAAGATAGTAATAGATGGCTCCAACACCAGCGGCTTTCAACGCACCATGCTCGTCGCTTCGGGCGGCTACATCGACATCGCGGGGAAAAAGGTCGGCGTGCAGAGCATTTGCCTAGAAGAAGACGCGTCCAAGGCGCTTGGCCGCGATGATAACAGAGTGAATAATATTAACGAAGGTAACATGCAGGTCAGGAAATACGGGCTTGACAGGCTAGGAATTCCACTCGTCGAGATAGCGCTAGAACCTGTGACCGGCAAGCCCGAGGAAATAATGCAGGTAGCGCTGACGCTTGGAAGGCTCCTTCGCTCAAGCAAGCGAGTCGCGCGCGGGCTCGGCAGCATCAGGCAGGACGTCAACGTCTCGGTACTCGGGGGCTCGGTGGTAGAGGTAAAGGGCGTCCAGCAACTGGACCAGCTGATAAAGGTTATAGAGCACGAGGCCACCAGGCAGCATGGACTTGTAGTCATCGCCAAGAAATTGGCAGAAGGAGGCAAGGTCTCAAAAGAATGGATAGGCGACAGGATACAAGATATTACAGACATTCTGCAAAAGTCGCAGTCAAAGGTTGTAAAAAAGGTATTCGAAAGTGCTGCAAAGCCTGTCTTCCGTGCAGTGCGCGTCAAGGGCTTTGCAGGCATGATAGGGTACGAGCCCTACCCCGGCATCAGGCTTGGAAAGGAGTTGGGCGAGCTTGTGCGCTTTTACGACTTGGGTGGCGTGTTCCACTCTGACGAGCTTCCAAACTATGGCATCACAAAGGAGGAGGTCGACGCAGTCAGGTCGAGGCTAGAACTAGACAATAAAGACGCGTTTGTGATCGTTGGCGGCCCTGAAGAAAAGGTGGCCTTTGCCTCCGACGCGCTTGTCCGCAGGCTAAAGGCCGCACTTGACGGCGTGCCAGCAGAGACGAGGGCCGCAACCCTGGACGGCAGGACGGTGTTTAGCAGGCCCCGGCCGGGCGCCGCCAGGATGTACCCGGAGACCGACATACCCACCATACCAATCACAGACAGGAAACTTGGCGCATTGCAAGACAAGATCCCAAGGCCATGGGACGAGGTAGTAGACGCGATAGCCAAGAAATACAACCTGAACAAAACGCTGGCAAGCAAGATATTCGACTCTGATTACCTCTCCATATTTGAACAAATAGTTGCTGATGCCGCCACTAAGGGCACAAAGGTGCAGCCGACGTTTGTCGCGTCCAAGCTGACCGAGGACATCACCAGCCTGCAGCGGCAGGGCCTTGATCCGGCGGCGCTGACTGGCACGATAATAGCAGAGGTGTTTGCAAAACTTGACGCCGGCGAGATAGCCAAAGAGTCCGTGATACTCATCTTTGAAAGGCTGATGAAAAAGGAGGCAGGTACAGTCGACGATGCGGTAAAGGCGCTTGGCATTTCTTCCATTAGCGACGAAGAGCTGTCTGCCGTGCTGGACAAGGTGTTGAGCGACAACCTCGCGCAGGTAAAAGAAAAAGGCATGGGCGCACATTCCATGCTCATGGGGAGGAGCATGGCCGTCCTCCGGGGCAAGGCAGACGGTCAGAAGATAAATGTCTTGCTGAAGGAAAAGCTGGAAAAGATAACAGCGACTATGATGGTCGGCAGCAGCAAATGAGCTATAGGCCAAAGCCAGTCACGGACCATTACGTGGAGGCGCTTATGGTGAACTCAGAAAACCTTGGAAAACAGCTGGCGGCAGAGTCTGTCCAAGGGCAAGAAATCCAGATGATACTGCAGTTCATTTCTCAGATTTATCTTGCAGAGACTGAAAAAATAACGCGCGAATGCGAAAAGGACATGATGGCCCTGGAAAGGATGCCAAGTCCACTCAGGCTCTTTGTGGATTCGATAGCGCAGGCAAGGTCATTGACGGTTTCGCCAGCTGCCTCTGAATTGATGAGCAAGTACGTGTCAGCGTGGGAAGATTGGATGTAGGAGGTCCGTTGTTCTTTTCTAATCTAGAAACGTTCTTTAGAACGGTACGAGCCCTAGCTCTTGCAGTGGCTGAACAGGGAGAAAAAGGTGGAGGAGGACGACACTTTGCAGATGAGAAGGCAGATTTCAATCCTCGCACATGGCTGACGAGATTTCGCAGGAACTCCATCGGCTACCTGGTCAAGATGCTGCTGTTTTACCACGGGATAGGGGTTGGCCTGCTTGTCGCCGGAACGCTGGTATTGCAGCTGGTTATCCCGGGATACCAAGAGCCGGACATACCCCGCTCCCTCATAGGCGTCCTTGCAGCAGGCCCGTTGGAAGAGACAGTGTTTTTCGGCGTGCCCTTTTATGTGTTCAACAGCTCGCACGCAGTAATTGTCACGGGCGCGATGTGGGCGATACTGCACATATTCAATACTCCACACATTGAGCTTGCAACTCTCGCGTTTGGCAACTGGTTGTTCGTAATCCCGTCGCTTTTCTTCAGCCTGAGGACGTGGGCGAGCGGCAAGGGATGGTTCTCAATAGCTGTCCACTCTGGATGGAACGGCATTTTTTTTGCGGTAGGCTGCTGGGGTGGAGACATCAACTGCACCACGCTAGAGTCAGACCAATCCACAAACTTTTTCATGGCGGGGCTTTCTGCTGTGCTCTTGGCCGGCACGTATGTGCTGTACAGATGGCGCAAAAAGAGGGAGAAAGAGGCAACCGCGGGCCGAATTCAATAAATATGCGGCGGCAAGAGTGATTAAGCGTTTAATAAATATGAGCCAAAAGCAGCCTGAAGTGGTCAGCGTTTCGGTCACGGTGGGCGATGTCAAAGTGCAGTTCTCAGGCACTGCGGACTCGGTGATGACCTCCGTGTTTAACTTTCTATCAAAGCAGGTGCCTGCAATGGACCTTGCAAAGAAGATTTCGCTCAACTACGAGGTGACGGAACTGATAAGCAGGTACGCCCACTTGGTAAAGATGACGCCAGAAGGGCCTCGAGTGATACCAGACTCTTCTTCAGATGCAAGGCTGTCAGACAAGGACATTGTGGCGCTCCAGATGGTCTCTGCAAGAATAGCAAAGGACACGGGCAAGGCGCAGGACGACGCTATGCAGGTGTCAGAAATCCAGTCGGCGACTGCTCTGAACCCCAAGTCAATAAGCTCCAGGATATCAGAGATGGTAAAGGCAGGCCACGTGGCGCGCGACGAGAAAGAGCCGGGCAAATACAGGATAACCACCGCGGGAATCCACTGGCTGAATTCAATAGTAGAAAAGAAGGTCAGCCGTTCACAACAATAGCATCGGTAGCATTGTTTTCGCCCGGTGGCCGTTTCTGAATATAGCGGTAATTGCGCATGGTGCCGTTCCTTGTCATGATGTTTTCCCGCACCATGTCAGTGAGTGAGTGCGACACGGCAGTACGGTCATAGTTGTAGCCTCGCCTTGAAAGCTCCTCGTGAACTTCGCCAAGTGACTTTTCGCTTGCAAAATACCCCTCCACCCACAGCGTTTCAAGAAGACCCCTGCAGGTCATTCCGCCCTTAACAACAGCCTTGACATCATTATTACCAGCAGCAAAAGGACGCAGGTCGGAGGCAGATGGCCTTGTCTTTAGCGCCTCGATTTCGCGGCGAAGTTCGTCAATCTGGCCCCGGATTGCAGGGTCGACCATCTTGGTCGAGTCGAGGGTGGATAAAACCGTCTCGACTACTTGCCTGACCTTGCTCTCGAGACAGGTGATTTCCACCTCCCACTCGCCGTGCTTCAGCTTTATCTTGACCTCGTCCGTCTGGCGGGCCTCGCTCACAGTCAATCCGTTTGCAGAGCTATTGATAAACCTGTTGCGGGCCATATTGTTCATGTTGCACAATATTAATATAATTGTGCCCGCATTTATTGTTGAGCAACATGTCCACACAATTAAATCCGCCTGCCAGCAGCATCAGTCTCGGCGACTTTGGAATCATAGAATCGGTGAGCAAATGTCTAACGCCCAAATTAGATGAATTAAGAGGGAAAAAGATCCTCTTTAGTTCTGACGACAAGACCCTCGTGCCAGTGGAAGGATGGGGCGTAAGGCCGTCAAGCTATTGCGCAACAACAATAACCACTTTCCGGCCTATCCGCGAGAGTACAATGGTCGCCGCTATCGACTCCAGCAGCATCAAGCTGGGTGAGACGGAGGAGGGTGCGCTGTATGCGATAAAGTGCGGCGTTGCAATGGCCTACGGAGGAGCGGCCCTGATGCACTTCAAGATTGGCCCGATGCTGTTCTACCTTAGCGAGAGCACGATCTTTGATTCAGAGCTTGACGACAGGCTGGCAAGGCTGGTGCTCGCAGACACCGACGTTGCTAGGCGCCTCGTGCGGGTCAGGGCCGAGCGGGCAATACAGCACGAGTTGTCGTCCCACCTGCGCAACTCCATAATCTTGGTGGACGGGTCTCTTCGCAGTTCTGTGTTTGATGACAGAAACCACAACATGGCGAAAATCGCGGAAGACTGCGCGCTACATAAGAACCTCATTGCAGGAATCAGCAAGAACACGAAACTAAAGATACTAGAGAGGGCAGCGGCGCCCCTTGCCAAGGTGCCCGGTCCGGCCTATATCGAAGTAGATTTAATCATAAAGAGCCTGGTCAGGAGCTCTATAGGCAGCAACTTGATGGTAAAACTCGACAAGAGCACTCCTGTTTTGAGGGTCGATGTTGTGGGAGACAGGAACCAGGCCCTAGGTAGGCTGCTCGGCAACGACCCCGTAGCTTGCGGCTACCCCGAGACTCTCAGGCTTGCGCACCACATCTCTACATTTACGAATACCGAGGTGACGTGCCTTCGCGGTCACGTGCTCCATAGCTATGACGTGACAGAGCTTGCCGCCGACGACATCAGACACACCCTCTTGGGGTCGATAATGGTATGAAGATCCTCTCAAAGGCCGGCAACGAACTACTTCTGCTTGCGATGAAGGACGACAGCGCCACAAAAGGCGACTATTTGCTTATTGAGGACAGGGGCAGGAGTATGGTAGTCCAGGTGTACGATGAGGAATACCTATCATCGCAGGCTCTGGTCGAGGACATTGTCAAAGAAGAGGTGGTAAACGCTGCAAGTGCAGAGAACCTGCACGACCCGCTCAACATAGGCTCGCTCTCGCGTCTTGTAAGGGACGCAAGGATATTCAAAGCCAAGATAAGGGCTGCAGTGGCTAACGGCAGGCTGGCAAGCGACGTGACGTGGCTCCCATCGCGCGTAGAGTCACGGATCCGCAGGCTGAAAACGAAGGAGCTTGATGCTCTACTTGGGCGGTCGGGCTTATACCCCATCCCCCTTGGACGCGCCGGCGACAATGAGGATTTCGAGATATTTGCAGAGGATCTTGACGGCAAACTGACTATAATAACGGGCAAAAAAGAGTCCGGCAAGTCGCACCTGTCGAAACTGCTGGTCAAGACACTCGTACAGCACGGCGCCTTTGTGGTAGTGTTTGACCTCAACAACGAGTACAGCGGCCTGCAGTGGAACCGCGACGGCACACCTTCCCAGGTCCATGACAGAGTGATGGTGCTGGAGCCCGGCAAGGCGTTGCAATTTTCGCTCGACTATTGCGGCAAAGGCGCGGTCGCGGGAATGTTGAAAAACGCGCTTGACATGCCGGCGGCGTCGATGCGCGAGTTTTTCAGGATATGGGATTGGCATGAGAACAAGCGCACGCTCGGCATAGAGGCCATAGGCAACGCCATAAACACGTGGAACATCAACGAGCTCGTTCGCGACGCGCTCGTTTCAAGATACCATTCGATCCAACAGTCCCGCCTGTTCACAGACAATGACAGGACTGGCTTTCGCTTTGAGGAGGCCATGAAATCTGGCGGCGCGGCCATGGTGATAAACATGGGCGAATCATCGGGCACCGTGCGCAGGATGACGGTGGAACTTGTCCTGAGCAAAATAGTCGATCTGCTTGAGAGGAAGGCCATCCCGCCGATATTCCTCTTTGCGGAAGAGGCGCACCTCTATATCCGCGAGACGTACTGGGAAGACCTCATCACGCGCATGAGACACTTTGGCGTCTACACCACGTTTGTGACGAACCAGCCGGACGCCATAAACGACGGGATCTACAGGCAAGTCGACAACATATTTTTGTTCAATTTCACAAACGACTCTGACCTTGACAAGATAGCCAAGGTCTCTCTTGCCGACAGCGACACCATAAGATCCATCGTCAGGACGCTCCCGCAGAGGCAGTGCCTTGCCATAGGCAAGGCGGTGTGCGACCTGCCGGTGGTTGTCAAAGTGGCTGCCACCGAAGTACTTGCCCTCGGCGAGACGAAAAGGTTCTTCAAGAAAAGAGGGAGTTAGCTAGACCAAGCTGGACTGGCTGCGCTTTTTAGAGCCAATGTCTATCGTTTCGCCCACCGACGAGATGAATATCTTGCCGTCGCCGGCCGCGCCGGTGCTCGCGGCGTCAAGTATCGCCTTGACTACCTTGTCCACGTCCCCATCGTCAACAACGGTAATGACATTTGCCCTAACCGAAAATTCCGCTATGTGCGAAGAGGTGCCCCTGCCGCCTGCCACCTTTGGTTTTTCACCCTTTCCCCTCCCCTTTGCGTCGAGAATCGTAGCGCCGCCCACTCCGGCCCTCTTGAGCGCTTCATTCACGGCGTTGACCTTTTCGCTGGCGATAATCGCCTCTATACGCTTCATGGCACGTTCTAAAGGAGGTTACAATATAAGGTTTTCAAACAATTATTCTAGATGAGTTCAAAATTACCAGCGAGCGTGCATGTAGTGCAAATATCATAAAATCTGCAAAAATAATAATGCGGCATATCCCGGCCAAGGAGTACATCCTGTTTTGCACAAATTCACAAAGGCAAAAAAACACAACAGGCTTAAAAAAGAGGAGTATTCCTTTTCTTAAAAGGCACAGGTCAGCAGCCGTTCCGGCGGGCCCAGTCCTGGCTTGAGAACTCGCTCGTACCGCATTGCTTTTTATCAATCTGCACATACCCGATGTCCAGTAGCTCCTGGTTGAGGTTGTGCGACGAACAGTACGCGACTCCGACTAGGACGTTCTTGCCATTACTAGTTGTATTCTGACCTGCATCCTCGTCGATCATTACGCTGCTTCCAAGGCACAGGTTGCGGGTATACGAGGCGGCCCGGAAATAGTTCTTGTCCGACCTTGCCGGCGCCTTCACAAGCGATAGATCAACCTTGTAGGTATCTTTATCCACCTGGACGTAGAGGATGTCGGGGTCAGCCATCCTCAAGGCTATCCCCTGGATGCAGGAGTTTGAACATGTGGCGGCGGGCCGCTGATCGTTATTATTATTGTTGTTGTTGCCGCCAGACGCTTGGGAGCTGGACACGGGCTTGACGGCAGGCGCATTTGAGGCACCCTTTGTCTGCTCCTGGAACTTCCACTCGCCTGCACCGTCTGGCACGCGCTGCCAGGTCCGCAAGTCGTTGCTCCTGTCTACTAGGAAGGGCGTCCTGTCCACTATCCTGCCGGAGCCGTCGACCAATGAAAGAGATTCGGCGCTATTTGAGAGCTTGGAGCCGCTTATCGCAATCACATAAAACCGGCCGGCGTCTATCTTGGCGCTGGCGGGGATGGATATCGTAGACGGCATGAACGACGTCTTGAGCTTGAAGCTACCTATTGGAATGTCACTTGAAGTAGGGTTGTATAGCTCGACCCACTCGCCCTTGTTGTCTCCGCCTGGGGGGTTTGACTCTACCTCGTTTATTATTATCCAGACGTCAGAATTAGTGTTTGAAGAGGAAGAAGAAGAGGCAGCAGGTTGGGCGTACACGCTCTCTACAAGGCTCATGCTGCCAATCCCACCAACAGCCACAAGACCAACCAACAACAGCCCCATTGTGGTGGTAACAGGGCCAGACTTACTGGTGGACATTGTCAAGGATACGTGCTAACCTTCCCTATCCCCCTGCGATATATTAATACTTGTGAATACAGTCTCTAGTTCCGGTCGAATCTTCTATTCGCATATGCGCGCTTTAGCCGGCTCAAGCCAAATGCGAGTAGCGCGACCGCCGCGACCGCTATTGCTGCCTGGACTATGGAAACAACCAGCCTAGGGCCCCCTTTCATGGCAAAATCGAGAGGGGCCACTGCCAGCACCAAGAACGCCGAGACCGCCAGCACCATGACCCACATCGTCACGATAAAGAGTTCCAGCCCCATGTCTTCCTTTGCTACCTCGTGATCACCGTAAAGCAGTACTGGATTGCAATCGTGGCAAACGCAAGGAGCGCAGAGAACGCCGAGAGCCTGAATATCTTTTGCGCCACATCCTTTTCAGAAAGCGGGCCGTCTGCAAGGATGAGGCGCACGAGGGTCGCGGGGGCAGCCCTGTCAGAAGAGGCCGCCAGCCGGTAATCTTCAAGGAGCGTCACAGGCCGCGCTTTAACCTGCCTGTGCTCCACTATGCGCTTGACGCTAGAGAGGAACAGGAACGAGTTGACGACGGCAGGCAAAAGCGCCACTACGCCAATTATCTCAGCCCTGCCGGCGATTGCAAGGGCGCCGTACATTGCGCCGAGGAGGAGCGTCCCCGAGTCGCCGGGAAATATCCTGCTAGGGTATTTGTGGAACTTGAAGAACGCAAGCGATGCAAAGAGTAGCGGGAGCCCCGCCAGGAACACGTCCGTCCTCCCGAAAATTGCGATTGCAGCCAAGAGAGGGACCGTGGCTATCGCCACAAAGCCGCTAGCCACGCCGTTTAGGACGTCGATGGAATTGACGGTATTGCCGGCGACAGGCATTATGACGAGTATCAGCGGGATGTAGAGCAGGGGGATGAAGGCGCTACCAAAAACTAGGTGCAGGTTGTCGCCGTGGACGCCAAACACGATCAGGGGCACTGCTGCAGCAAGGAGCGCGACAGGCTTGAACCAGCCGGGCATGACCCTCTTGTCGTCGACATAGCCCACGACAAATGCTATGGCAGTCGCCACAAGGATGATGAGAACCGCGTGGTTCAGGGTGAACGCGTAAAGCACCAGCTCTGCCGCGGCGATACCGGCCATCAGCACCGGCCCGGCAGGGCGGGCCACCAGCGGCTTGCCGGGCTTGTGGTAGTCCTGCACAGCGCTCCCCTTTGCCACAAGCGACCTTATCGCGATTGGAGTCAGGAAATAAACCGCAAGGAAGGATACCGCAGACACTATAGCGGCATACGCGAGCGTCTCGTAGCCGGCAATAGCGATCACTGCAAATTTCTCCTTGCAAGCTGCGCTTTTATCTTTTCGGCAACGGATGGCCCAATCTTTGGTATTGATGCCAGTTTTGCATGCGGCGTCTTGGCCACCTTGGGCACGTCTGTCAGGCCAGCGGCATAGAGCGCCCTTGCGCGGACGCGGCCCACTCCCTCAAGGGCGACAAGTGGCATTAGCTCCTCCTTTATACCGTATCGTATCCTGGTGCGGAGCGCGTATAGCTCGGAAAGCATATCATCGCGCCCGAGGAGCTTGGCAATCTCATACAGCGAATAGGAGAGCCATTCGCCGGTCTCGACCATTCTGTGCATGTCGCCCGGCTCGACGCCCAATCTGTCGCCAATCGACCGGTCGCCGGCCTCCTCAAGCCACTCGGCGAGCGCCCAGAAGCTCCGCGAGCAGTCGTACTCGCTGATGTCGTATAGAAGTTCATCGTGCCTTCCCTGCAAGAGTAAGCTCAGCTCTTCAGGGTCTTTTTTGCGGAGCGAGAGTTTTGGATAAAAGTCAGGGCTTTCGGTTATCAGGTGCAAAAAGCCAAGCACGCGTTTGCGCCGGCCCTTTTCTATTTTATTGAGTGCGTCGCGGAAATCTACCGCAGTCTGCGGGTCGATGTATAGGAGCGACGTGCGCTTGCCAAACTCGGTGGCAATGTAGCGCTCGTTTCTTGCCTTGACGAGCTCTTCGGATTCTAGGTATTCTAGCGCTGACTCGACCTTGAACTGGACGGTGGAACTTTTGTATTGCCGGGCAAAGAGCGTGCTTGCAAACACCTCCATTATCTCTGGCTTTTTCATACCGGGGACTGACGATATGGTCGACAGCAGGTGAAAGCGGATTGCCCTGTCGCCAGCCAGCTGTGACCGCAGGGGCTCAGGCGTGCCAAGGACATAATGGTCATAGATTTCCTCGCCATTTGCCACCGTCGATTCGGCGACGATTATGGCCTCGCCATAGTTGTCGTACTTGGGTCTGCCCGCCCTGCCGCACAGCTGTTTGTACTCCATGACGCTTATCGGCACGTTCCCTCCGTACGCGGCGTCGTAGCGCAAAATGCTTGACACAACAACCCTCCGCGCCGGCAGGTTCACGCCAGCCGCAAGCGTAGGAGTGGCCGTCAACAACTTTATTGCGCCACTCTTGAACGACTCTTCTACTATTTTGCGGCTAGAGGGCGAAAGGCCGGCGTGGTGGAAGCCGACCCCTTTTCCCACGAGCTGCGCTAGGGTCTGGGTGAGCTCGGCATCGTCGCTCCTGTCAAGGATTTCTGCCGCGGCCTTTGCGGCAAGCTCCCTTGCGGCCTTGTCAAGGCGCTTGTAGACGCCCTCTGCGGCCTTTGCAGCAAGCGATGATGCCCTCTTTCTGGTCTCTGCAAATATCAGTGCCTGGCCGCCGTTGTCCAGCGCGTCGATTGCAAGATCGACCGGCGCCGACACGCCGCCTGACTGAATTCGAAAGGCCTTGCCGTCGCCCATGCGCACGCTTCCGTATTCATACACGCCTTCGACGAGTTTTGTAGGTCGCCAGTGGCTCTCCACTAGCGCGCACGAAAGCCAGTCAGATAACTCGTCGGCGTTTGATACGGTGGCAGAGAGCGCCACTATTTGTGAGTCTGGATACAGCTTACGTATTCGGGTAAGCATCATCTCAAGTGTGGGCCCGCGCTCTTTTTCTCCTATCATGTGGACCTCGTCGGCGACATACAGCCCCACCTCGCCGAGCCACTCCACCCCGTGGCGGAAGAGCGTATCCATCTTTTCGTTCGTAAGCACGATGATATCGGCAAATGCAAGCTCTTTGCCGGAGGAATCATAGTCGCCAGTGGCGACCATCACTTTTGGCTGCCTGCCGATTCCAAGGTCAATTTTTTCAAGGGTTTTCAGGTCGGACGCCTTTTCGCTCGCAAGGGCTCGCAAGGGCGTCAGGTAGATCGCCTTTTTTCCACGCTTTAGCGTCATCGCTATTGCCATCATTGCCACTAGCGTCTTGCCGCTTGCCGTAGGCGTAGTGACAAGCGTGTTCTTGCCATCGAGGATGCCAGCTGCAATCGCATTTTCCTGTGGCGGGTACAGCGATTCATAGCCAAGGCTGTCGAGGATGGCCTTTACTATTACCGGCATGTCTGGCAGTGGTGTCTTTTTTTGCTTCATATATGCACATGCGCGTAATCTGTATGTGCGCGCGCCATACCGTGTGTGTATAGCATGTGTTTTATTTTAAGTGTCGCAGTTCAAGTGAGAGCCACTTTATGTATTGCCGTTCTGTCTTGCGCACCTCGATTGCCCGCTCGCACAGCGCCTTTGCCTGCGCCCTGTTGCGCACCCACCGCTCCCGTTGCCAGTGGCGCAGCAGGTAGTACGGCTGCTCGTCGAGCATTTCAGTTGGCAGGCGGGCCATAGCCCAGATGTCGCAGGCTTTTTCGCCATGTGGTATGCTGCAGTTATTATTATGATTATCATTATTTCGCCCCTGCAAGAGATGCGTCAGCTCGTGCGCGATGGTCATGCGGTCGACGTCTGGTTGCAATGAAATTTGCTTTGGAGTTACCCAGCCCCGAGCGGTGCCCAAAAGCCGCGTACCCCTGCGTATGTAGCCACATTTTACGTCGTGTGCTGCAAGCTCTGGGAACAAGGAATAGACCTGCAGCACCCGCCCCTGAAACTCGCCGGAGAACTTGGCTTTGGCTACACGGGTGAACGTGAGCAAGCCGGGCTTAGGCCTTGGCCCAGAAGCCCGGCCTTCTTTCGTATATCCTGCCCTCGCGGTTGAACTTGCTTATTTGTGACCTTGCCTCTTCTTCATCAAACCTGCCCGTCTTGACTAGCTCTGCGACTAGGTTCTTGTCCTCGACTTCGTTGTTGTCGGGGCCTGAAATCCCATTGAACACTTCCATGAACAGCTTTTGCTTTGACACCTCGCTCTGCGGCTTGCCGTACAGCACTCCCACGTCCATCTTGCCAGTGTTGACGTCGACCCCGGCGGTCTTCAGCATCTGGTCGACAAGATAGATGGCGCGCTTGGCGTCATCGGCGTCTACTTTGTCCTTAAGCAGGATCCTTGCGCGGGCGGTAGCAAGTCTGACCAGGCCCTCGAGCTGCCTTGGTGTGACGGTGATCATGCCCTCCGACTCTGCCTTTCTCATGTCCATGTAATAGCCCCTGATGATGTCTATTGCTTCCGACGTGAGGGAAGGCTCCAGACGCTTGGCATATGTAAGGTACTTGGAGAAAAGGTCGATGTCTATTGCAGGCTTGGCCGCGTGAGCGACGTCCTTGTGTATTTCCAATATGTGGCTTGCGATCAAGTTGTCCTTGTCCTTCTCGGGGATGTCCCGGACTATGAATATCAGGTCAAACCTTGTCAGGAGCGGCACAGGCAGGTTCACGTTTTCCGTGATGTTCTTGTACGGGTCGTACTTGCCGTACATCGGGTTCGCGGCTGAGAGTATCGACGTCCTTGCGTTCAGCGTCGCGACGATGCCCCCCTTTGCGACCGAGCAGGTCTGCTGCTCCATGACCTCGTGAAGCGCCGAGCGGTCTTCTGCCTTTATCTTGTCAAATTCGTCGATGCAATTGTGAATGTACACGAGTGACGCTTCATAGTTGTGATATTTCCCGACGCTCAGGTCGTATACATAGCCGTCGTATGGCACCCTCTCTGTTTTGACCACCTTTTCAGTGCCTCTTTCGATGTTCTTGGGTGTCACAATGTCAGAAGTGTTTTCATGCTGCGCCTTGGCACTAAATGGCATGATTCCTTCAGTAAATCGCCGGAGATCCTGCCCTGTTATCTGTATTATTGGAAGGCCCTTTTTAGTCCTGAGTACCCTTGCGTAAACGCCCAGCCGACGCAGCGAGTATAACATGACGCGCAGCTCGTGGTCGGAAGTAGTTGGTTGCATCCTTGCAGAGTAAACCTTGCCATGCTCATGGCTAAATTCGCCATTGGTGTCAAAGACGCCCGCTATAAATGACCAGAGCGAGCTGTCGTTGAGCAACAAGATGTTGTCTATGGAGGGGCTTTTGATCAGGAACCTTGTCCGCCGCAGGAACGAGTTATCAGTGATTCGGAGATGGAACATCCTAGACACCAGAACGTATTTGCCAAGCGTCCCGACCCTGTCGCCCTTGTCGTACAATACAAAGACGCCCGGCAGGTTCTTCTGGATATTGCGTATGATGTCGAAATTGACATTTGACTGGCTTATGGCAATGCTATGCGCGGTGAAGCTCCCGTCGCCGTAGGCGCAACCAACTACGTAGGCTTGTTCAGGGGTCACGTCCAAAGTGTACGCGGGCTTGAATATCCTGACAGGTGCCCTGAGCACATCACCGGCCTTGATGTCGCCGGCCTTTATCCACAGGTTCTTGACGTTCGTGGTGCGCCTCAGCAGGTGCTCCGGCGTCACCTCAAGAGTAAGGCCGGATGCAAAGGTCAACCTGACGATTTCTCCAGCGTATCTCTTCCTCATTATTGCAAAGGCGCTGCCCTCGATGTCTGCACGGATCTTGCTGTCGTAAATCCCAACGGGGATCAGCTCCTGCTTTGCCTCCCGGCCTGATTTCGTGATATAAGTCTGGCTCTTCACTTTATCCCAGAGCTGCCCGATTGGCACTAACGCGTAACCGGTGTAAATCTCGGTATTTTCCGTCATGCAGACTAGGCCTTGATCACCCAAAACCACGGCTCCAGCTTCGAGCATCATAATTCCGGATTTATCGCGGATAACTGCGGCAGTGAGGCCAGCCGCTGTAGAGCCCCTGCCAGACGTGTACAACCCCCTTGGAGCGATTTTTGCTGCAAACTTTAGCATCTCGCTCTTGGCGGTATTGTGCGATACTATTCCATTGGCAATAAACTTGTGCGACGCAGGAATCTCTACGTCATACACGTCTTCGGGTTCCTCATGGAAGATAACCCTTACAATTTTTTCATATTCTTCATCGTGGACCTTGTTGCGCCTGAATTCAAGTGCCCACCAGACCAAGTCAGCCAGTTTTGCTGATTTGGCTGCAGACGCAAACCCAATGTGTTTTGAATATTTGATAATCGATGGCCCGCTCCGGATGACCAGGTTGTTTCCCGTCTGGTGCTGAATGATTCTTGCATGTATGCCAAATCGCAACAACAAGAGCTGGACATCCCTTAGCAGCTCGACGTGGATCGACTTTAGTAGTATTGCACGACGTGCTCGTCCCTTATTGAATACGGTGCCATTAGCCTCAAACAGCCATTTCAGGTACGAGGATACCACGCTGTTTTTAGACTGAAGAATGAGAGCAGGCGCCCTTTTGGTTGATCCTTCGATGAACGAGAGCATCTCCACAACGTTTCGAAAGTCGTACTCCACATTTATCGTGTACATGGTCCTGACCGCCTGCCTGCCGTTGCCCATGACGACAATCTGTCCGGGATCACCTTTCCTCGTCAGCCGGGGCTCTATACCAAACAAGTTTTGGCTCATTGTAAGCAATGGCTGCAATAGTGTATCTTCTTCTTTCTGCGATACGATGAACCCAAACTTGTATCCCTTCATCCTCGACCACCCGTCGCCAGTAAGAAAGCCCATGAATGCGGCCAATTCCTCGTCCAGAAATTCGGGCACTTTTCCAACATATTCGGCTCTAGTCACCGTCTTGAGGCGAGTTGGAACATAGTTTGTAATGCTGCATGGTATATGCGTTGCAACCTTTAGTTCGTCGCCAGCTTGCATTTCATCAAGCCTCTTCCACCCTTTTCGGGTAAGCAGAGGGTGATTGTAGGTGCCGACTATGCTCTTCCCAGTGTCTGTTATGATCTCTATGACTTTTTGCTTTTTATACTTATGAAACACGGTTGCAACGTCATCACCTTCATCATTTTGCATCCTGACATCTATTTTGTCAAGATGGTTCGCGCCAAGCGAAGCAAGGTCGACCATGCTGCCATCTGCCAGAACTACTTTTGACGATCCTCGCAGGCAGCCGGGATCTCCTACAAGGAGCACGTTGATGTCGCCCCTGCGCGTCGAGCCGTCTTCCAGCTTTTTCGTCACAGAGCCGACTATCAGCAGAAGTATAGACTCTTTGATTACCTCCTGTCCGTATATGTGAGGCGCAAACGATGCGACCAGCTTCTCATAGGCGTCGGGCTTGCTGCCTATGGCCTGTATCTGGCGCTCGTCCTCGGTGCTTATCGCAATCCTTTCGACCGTGCGGGTGTCCTTGCTCCCCGCCCTGCCTCCCAGGTACTCGATGTTGTTCCCCTCCATGCGCAGGCGGAACAGGCTCGTCTTTGATTGTGGCGCCGCCTGCTCCTGCTCTATGCGTATTATGCCGGTCAGCATTATCCTGTCGCCCGGCCTGCACTGGTCCACGAGGTCGCCCATCACTGTGACTTCGACATAGTGCGGCAGTTGCCCGGCAGGAAGGTCTTCCGGGAGCTCTTGCAAGCGCACCATCTGGAAGTCTATGAATATGCTGTTTTCAGGGTCCATGTCCAGCTCTTTTTCTCCGCACGCGTTGCACTTGGACGGCTTTTTCAACACCAGGCCTTTTAGAGTCGCCTCGGTGACTGCGTTGCAGTTGGTGCACTTGTAGGCTACCTTTTTCGCAAGCGGCTTGACCTCCGACGAGCGCACGACCATACCTGAAACGCTCACTAGCTTGTCTATGAGCTCGGCGTTGATGTCCCGGAGCCCCTTCTGGACGGTGTAGTTGCCTATCCTGACCTTTATCCTGTCATGGATTTCCTGTTCATAGTCATGGTGTATTTCGCGCAGTATCGCAAGCGCGGCCTCATTGAACGCCTCGAGCATTTCATCTGGCTTGTGCGTCAGCTGCTTTGCCAGGTCGGGGCTGTACGAGTCAAAGTCGATGTAGTCGACTACGAGCGACTGTGCACCTGACGCCATCATGTTGTTTATGCGGTCAAAATAGCGAAAGTTGCCTTCCCTGTCCCTGAACGCCTGTAAAAACTCCTTCAGGTTATCCGCAAGTGCGGCGGATGTTGTTTGTTGTTGCTCAGCCAAATTTTTTCAAAACACCCTTTTTGAATTTCATCGACGCCTCATGTATGGTGCGGTACAGCTCTTTTTCCTCTGCGGCAAGACGGCCTTCTAGCTCTGCCGACAGCGGCGACGCGGCTGCCAGTTTTACTATTTTTTCAAGGCGCGAAGCGACAAACGTGTTTAGCGATACTACTAGGTTTTCGCGCTCGCGTTCCCTCAGCGTGTCAAGGTGGTCGTTTACCCGCACGTAAAAGTCGATGTCTATGCCAGATAGGTCGTGCGGCCTTGCGATGCGCTCGCGGTTCAGGGTTCTTGAGATGTAGCCGGCGGCGTCGGTCGACTGGATCTCGATTGCGCCCTGCTCGGCGAGTATCTTGGCGACCCAGCGCGGGAGCGCGGACATGTCGCCTTCTTTTGCGTCTATCGCGACCGCTCCGACAGCCATCTTGACGTCCCGCTTGTATGATATGCGGACCTCTTCGTTCATGTAGCCGACATTGTATGCTCCCTGTACGGTTTCAATGCTGCTATTACTACCACTGTCATTCATGTCGGCGGCTGGCTGATCGGCGGCCATGTTAGGCAAATTGTAAGAGCTTGTGTTCAGTTATATCTTTTGTCAGGACGATTATAGCTGAGCTCTCAGCTAGATTAATCGAGCTGCGATAGGACAAGCTTTTCATTGCTTGCAGCAGCAATCTATTAATCCGTTAAAGACTGGAAAATGGTTGCTTGTCGTCATCATCGTCATCGTCATCAGCAGTGTCGGCATCGACAACAACTAAAAAGAGCGACCTTACCAACCTAATGTGGACTGAGAAGTACAGGCCACAGAAGCTGGAGGACGTTATAGGCCAGAAGGATATCATCAGAGGCATTTCAAACCTCATCAAGGGTCGCGACCTGCCGCACATGCTGTTTTCTGGACCCGCCGGCGTAGGTAAGACCACGGCTGCGCTCTGCATTGTAAAGGAGTTGTTTGGTACAAGCTGGAGGGACAACGTGCTCCAGCTCAACGCATCCGACGAGCGGGGCATAAAGATGGTGCGCGAAAAGGTCAAAGAGTTTACGAGGTGGGGCTCCCCCACTGGCGAGCAGGAGACAAAAGAGCTCTTCAAGATAATAATCCTTGACGAGGCAGACGAAATGACATCAGAGGCGCAGACCGCCTTGCGCAGGATGATGGAAGACGGCGCAAGGACCACGCGCTTTATCATAATCTGCAATTATCTGTCGCAGATAATCGAGCCGATACAGAGCAGGTGCGTCGTCTTTAGGTTCACGCGCCTGCCAAAGGAGGCGGTGCTTGAACACATGGAAGAGATCGCCAAAAAGGAAGGGATCAAATATGACGAAAAGGCCCTCGTCCACGTCTATAACGCCACGGGTGGCGACATGCGCCACTCAATAAACATAATGCAAGCTGCAGCAGGGATGGGCGCGATAAATTCCGCCAACGTGACTTCCGCAATCGGGTTGTCTGGCAGGTCCAAGGTAGGCGACGTATTGAAACTGGCCCTTTCAGGCAAGTTCAACGAGGCCCGCGCAAAACTGCTAGAGCTGACACAGGTGTACGGTATGTCCGAGGGCGACTTTATGAAATACGCAAGCCAGGAGGCGTACGAGATGGAGCTGGAAAACCCCGGCGAGCTTGCTGAGACGATGGCAGAATACGATTACAGGCTCGCGTCGGGCGCACACCCCGAGATACAGATGGCCGCACTCTTGGCGCGGCTTGGAAAACTGAGAAGTAATAGCATCAACAGCAACAATAAGAAGGACACTAGTTAGAATCTGTCTCCACTCACTTGTTGCATATACACCTGTACACATGTACGCGCGTACATGTATGCGTTTCCGGCAATTTACTACCACTACAAGCGTAGTTGGAGGGGCGAGGCAGATATCTATCTAGCCAGTAGGTATATACTAGTTCTATTTTCGTACGACAGGCTTTATCAGTAGCACGTGTACCTTGCAACAAAGATCTACTTACAATAATAATAAACTACTTTGCCTGCCCAAAAAAAATAATGGTGGGCTTGAAAAAACAGTTCAGATGGCAAAAGAAAAACAGTGGCACAGATAAAGATGTATGCATAATCTCTTGCCCATACAGTCTATGAGACGAGCTCTAATATTCTTCCTCGAATTCTTCTCCCGACTCTTCCTCTTCTACTTCCTCAAAGTCCTCTTCGAGCTCTTCGCGCTCCTCTGCACTCTTGTAGGGAAGGTCGGCTTCGCCGGGCGCGCCGCAGACAGGACACTTGAACTCAATGGTCTGGCCCTCAAGGTCAAGCGGGAATTCCTTCTGGAACACCTCGTCGCATTTTGAGCACACTAGCGTCGTTTGTATACTATCTTGGCTAAATTTGTGTGCCTGCACCCGGAAAGAAGTATTGGCCAATATTCGACTTGGTATAGGAATGCTGCTTTTTTATAAGCGTTCTCCCACCCTCGTTTCTGCTCGTGTATTAGATAGCAGTCAGCACAAGCTTACCAGATAAGATTGCAATATCGCACTTGGTAAGTTATTATTACTGAGGTTAAATATTCCGTTACCTATCATAAAAGCATGACAACAAGCCCAACTAAAAACACCAGGACGGTCAAGAAGGTTACAAAAAGCGTCACAATGGTGGAAGGCAAAGGATTTCTGGTCCGCAAATCATTCCCCACGAACGCGCTGATGTAATTTGGCCCGTTCCTGCTCCTTGACGAAATGGGCCCAAGGGATTACGGACCGGCAGAAACTAGGAGCGCGCCTGCCACCCTCACCGCGGCTTTGAGACAGCCACTTGTATGCTCAAAGGCAGCTTCCAGCGCAACTACTCTGGCAGCAATGCAGGCCGGTTAGGCCCTGGCGATGTCCAGTGGATGACTGCCGGCGCCGGCATGATACATTCTCAAATGCCATCAAAAGAATTCGTGGCTACGGAAGGGCGTCGGCACGGGTTCCAGCTATGGGTTAACCTCCCAAGGCGCGACAAGTTGGTCAGTCCGCTCTACCAAGACATCCCTCCGGCTAAAATACCCGTCGTGGCAAGTGCGGAAAATGATTCTAGCGTGCGCATGATAGCAGGCGAGGCGCTTGGCAAAAATGCAGTCATCGAGACCCACACGCCCATAATGTAGCTACACCTTGGGCCAAGACCAAGCGCCAGAATAGTGCAGCAGGTTCCTGTGACTATAATGTGTTTGCGTACGTGGTCGAAGGTGAAGACGAGTTTGGAGATGGAAAAAAGCGCGTAAAGCGCGGCCAGGTGGCAATATTTTAGCTCGACGGCGACAACGTTGTGATCGCGTCTCCAAAGAAGGATGATGATGCAGCATCTAACCTGAGCGTGCTCTTGACAGATGGAGTCCCGCTCAACGAGCCTGTTTCAGTGTACGGGCCACTTGTCATGAACACGCAGGAGGAAATCTACCAAGCCATAAAGGACTATCGCAAAGGCAAGTTCGGCAGGATTATCGGCCTCTAGATAGCGGACTGGGGGCCGGTTGTCTTTAAGGCCTGCTCGGCGTCCTTCTCGCCTTCCAATATCAGTTTTCGGATCGTCGCTACCGAAAAGTCAGTGTCTTCAAAGATGAAAGGGATGTCCTCTCTGCGCTCTATTTTTACCACGTTTTCAATTATCGCGCCCCGCTCGCGGGCTACGCGGTGGTACTTTTTTTCGATCTGCAGGAACTTTTCTTTCTTAGAGTTGTCAAGGGGCATGTCGCTGATAAACTCATACATCTCACGCAAAAGCCCTAGGTAGCGCTTGACTGCCTTTGACATCTTGATGTTGTTATCAGTCCTGTCGGTGTACATGATGTCCCTTGCACGATGCAGTGAGTCCAGCATGCTCTGTGGCAGATCCTCCACGTGCTTCGGGAAGAGGTTGACCAGGTAGACTCGCTTGTCGTTCCTTGGCGACTCAGCTATGACCTCTCGGAGGGGCGTGTTGCTCATCATGCTGCCATCCCACAGGTAGCGGCCGTTCACCTTTGTCCACGATATGCCGTAAAAGGGGTAGCCGGCGCATGCCGTCAGGTGCTCTGCAGTAATACGCTCCCGATGGCTGTCAAACACCACCGAATCGCTCCTCTGTATGTCAGTAGCGGTGACTATCAGGCGGGGCAGGCGATAGTGATGATTACTATTATCATGGGGCGAGAGTTTTTCAAAGTCGATATAGCGTCCAAGCGTGGATCTCAGAGGGCCGAGGTCATAAAGGTAGGGAGAGTTTGGCAGAAAGGGCCAGGTGGGCACAAACATCCCCGCATTGCCGTATGTTGCGCTGTACATCCATGCGGCATAACTTCGCATTTGATCAGAGAGCATGGTGGGCGTCACGTATTCGGCGATGTGCAGCCAAAAATCCTCAAGGTCTTTTGACGGATGGCCACTTTTAGAGCCGGCTATGATGCCGGCGTTGATGGCTCCGATAGACGTGCCGGCGACGATGTCAAATTTTATGCCATGTCGCTCCAGTGCCTTGTACACTCCGCATTCGTACGCGCCAAGCGAGCCCCCGCCCTGCATGACAAGCACCGTCTCGAACTGGATCTTGTGCACTTCGTTTTCCATTTGCTATACGCATTCTAGCATGCATTTTGCACTTTTAAGAGCTTTCGACTCGGCACCCGCCAGCCCAATTCCTTTTTCCAGCGGGCAAAAGTGCGGCTAGTGGTCATCGATGTCGATGTCCGCCCCTCCCCGTGCACTCCTCCTCTCCTCCGCTGCCGCCGGCTTTTTTTCAAGGTCCGCGCGCGACTTTCGTGCAGACGCGATGGCCTTTTTGCGCCTTGGCTGCAGCCAGAGCACGTAGGCAGAGCCGACAAGGTAGACTGCAAGGAGTGCCACCTGCGCCACCGCAGTCTCTAGCGTAGGGTGGATGCCCGTCATGGACGCAAGGTTGATGTCAAGGCGCGGTATTGCCGCCACGTGTGTGGTTTCAAGGAGGCCGATCTCCTGAAACTCGCGGACGGCGTTACCCATGAACGCGATGGACATGTATGCACCCACGCCCATAGTGAGCCCAAAGAGCAAGCGTAGTGGGAGCTTCTTGCCCAGCTTTCGTACGAGAAAAGTCACGCCGATTATTATGCCAAGGCCTAGCAGCAGGCCGGCGGCCACGTAAAGCTCCATGTATTTTGCATACAGTAGCATCGCTTGGTAAAATAGCACGGTCTCAAAGCCCTCCCGGTAAACAGTAAAGAAGGAGAGCATGACAAAGACCATGACGCTTCCAGTCGTAGTCGCTTTCCACACCTTGGCCTTGACGAACTCAATCCACTTTTTCGTCTCGACCTTGTTGAGTATCCAAAAGCTCACCCAGAACAGCACCACCACTGCAGAGATGCCGGCCACCGCCTCTATAATCGAGGCACTTGCCCCCGAGATCTCGATCAGGAACTGGGCTGCAAACCAGGTGGCCGCCGTGCCTGCAAACGCAAGGACGACGCCGTAATAGACGTGCTTTTTAAAGCGCTCATTCCTTGACGCTTCAAGGTACGTCAGGATTGCGCCGACAATGAGCGCAGACTCGAGCCCTTCACGGAATATTATGGAAAACGACGTCGAAAACGCTATTGCAGGGGCAAGCGAGCCGGTGCCTGTCACTAGGCGCTCCGACTCGTCAAGGCCTGACCTTATTTGCACCACCTTTGCCGCGACCTGCTCGTACGGCGATTGCGCCTGCATCAGGTTGCGCAGTTCGGCAAAATTGATCTCCATCTCCAGCGTAAAGTCAGGGTTTATCGGCCTGAGAGGTATCTCGATGTTTTCGTAGCTGTCGAGGTACGCCGATCGCGACATCTGGATGGCTCCCTGTGCGTCGCCGTCGCGGTATGCTTTTAGTACATCGTCGAGCTTGGTGCTTATATTGTCGATGTTCTGGCGCACCTCTTCCTTGGCAGAATCTGTCGCGTCTCCCCGCGCCTTTATCGTGCCGTTGTACGCGCCAAAGCCCTGGCTAAGCTCGGCTATGTTGGCAAAAGAGCCTGACGCCATAGTCTGTGTGGCATAGCCGGGGTCGCCCTTTAGAAAATCCTCCGCGGTTTTAAGGTTGGAAAGGATGGCGTTTGCTTGATCCTGGATTGAAGTTGGTAGTTCGTGGGCCTGGATCTTTTCGCGTAATTGCACCCTCATCTGCTGCTCTATTGTGGTCATTAGCTTGGCGTCGTGTTTTTCAAGCGGTGCTTCTAGAAACTCGAAATTGTCAAGGTATGCAGATATGCCGTCCTGCTCTGCCTGCTTGTAGTCGCCGGCCTGCACATCGCTTACCACCCTTGCAAGGAGCGCCCTTATGGTCGCAAAGTACTGCTTGTAGCCGCTTGACCCCTCGGTTTCAGACAGATTCTCAGCAAGATCCCGTTCTATTGCTGCCTGGAGCTTGGCCACAGAGTCAGCGCTGGCCTTTTGCGCCATTGCGGTCTTCATGTCAGAAAAGAACGACTCTATCTCTTGCTGCCGTGATCCTTCCATCGAACCGGATATCGACTTGTATTTTGCATAGGCC
The DNA here is from genome assembly GCA_035547955.1 of Nitrososphaera sp. Classification (GTDB taxonomy): domain Archaea; phylum Thermoproteota; class Nitrososphaeria; order Nitrososphaerales; family Nitrososphaeraceae; genus Nitrososphaera. Next base: position 25,557 of record DASZTR010000021.1, read on the forward strand.
GCATCGACAAGACCGCCCGCGTTCTGATAGTCAAGGGTTGTCGCAAGTTTGTAAGACTGCACCGCGTCGCGCAACAGAAATGCTGCCACCTGTGACACTGCGTCCTGGTCAGACGCTTTGCCTGTGCGTGCGCCGAGCGAATCGAGCAGGATGTATATCTGCGAGGCAAGTCCCTTTGCCTGCTCTGCGGAAAGCGCGCCGTCTTTTATCTGGAAAGCATAGTCGGTCAGCGCCGACTCTAGTTTGCCGGTAGCGCCGGCGTCAAGTGCGCTCAATTGCTCCTTGATCGAAGGGAGTATTGTCGAATGAGGAATAAATGCGTGTGAAAATGCGCCGTCCCTGTCACCTGTTTGCAGTATGTTCTCGGCAAGCTGGATCTGCACCCTGATGCGCTCAAGGTTTACAAGGGCAACTATTGCACCAGAATCACTATTTGCAGTAACACTGGTCTGCGCAAAGGCGGGCCGCGCCGCAGCTACGGCTGCCAGAAGGAGGAGGAGGAAGAGGGCAAGCGATGCAGGGGCGACTAGTACCTTTTTGGTTCTCATTGTCATTACATCAATCACCAATAATACCAATCATGCACGTCAGAGACAACACAATTAGGCTTACCTAACTCACGACTATATTTAAACCATCTTTGTAGACATTGTTGCTTCTACGCGGGGGCCAGATTTCGCTCGTAATTATACCACTAGCAGCGTCGCAAGTTGATATGATTGATTTTGAGCAGAAAAAGATTATCCGAGATTGGGGTATGTTGGAGTCTATGAACTAAGCGGTAGCACGCGTGTCGAAATGCTCATATGTCACAGACGACCTGCACTTCGAGGGCAAGAAAGACGTTTTTTTCTACCCTAGCTGACGAGTGCATTGACACGTGAATAATATTTCAACGGATGACTCTTTGGCGAGACAATGTTATGCGTGTATGATAGGATAGGATAAAACAGGATAGGATATTGTATTGTGTAATTACTACTTGTGAACTTACCTATGAAGGAAAAAATCAGGCAAACCACTGCAAAATCAACGGTGTAGAAAAAATGACACGAGCGATCAGATTATTCAGTTGTGCCAGAGTATATTCGGAGTAAAAAAGTGGAAATGAAAAAGAAGAAAAAGGCTTAACGCGAAGCCATCGCGATTCTTTCTTGCTCGTTCTTTTTCTTCACGGCGTGGCTGGCCATGTCGTTATTTGAGGCCAGGATTATCTCTCTTGCCAATGCCTCTTCAATCGTCTGCGGGTTGCCGTACGTCGATTCCCTGACGCCCTCTGCGATGAAGCGAAGCGCAAGGTCGACCCGGCGCAGCGGGGCGACGTCTACTGATACGTGGTACACCACGCCGCCGTAGACGATACGCGTCGTGTCCTCGTTTGGAGACGAGTTTTCGATGGCGCGGACTAGGAGTTCCACCGGGTTCTTGCCGGTTTCAAGATGGACGATGTCAAATGCCGTCCGGACCATATTGAGCGAGCGCGCCTTTTTGCCGCCCATCCTGCCGGTGTTCTTGGCGTATTTCTTGCCAAAGTGCATCATCTTGTTTGCGAGCCTCTCGACTATGTTGACGTCGGCCTTTTTCAGACGTTGATGCTCGTGCCTTCCAAACGTGTTCGGTAGGACGGCCGGTTTGAGGGAGATCGCGGTCTTCAATCCCGGGTCGTTTATCGCTATTTCTTTTGTCTCCCACTTGTTGAAAAGTGTGATTGTTACCTGCTCTTTTCCGCTCATCTTCTCGGCTTCTCCTTTCTCCCGTATACGAGTTCCTTGAGCGATACGCCATTAACCTTGAAAACCTGCCATCTGACGCCGGGGATGTCACCCATTGCGCCACCCATAGAGCCGCCGATGCCTTCGACCATGACCTCGTCATGCTCGTCTACAAAGTTCAGGGCGCCGTCCCTTGGGAGGAAGGCGGTGACGGACTTTCCGTTCTTTATCAGCTGCACCCTGACGCACTTGCGCACAGCAGAGTTTGGCTGCTTTGACTCGATGCCTACTTTTTCCAGCACAATGCCCCTTGCCTGTGGCGCGCCCTCTAGAGGGTTTGCCTTTTTGTCAAGCATAAGCATACGTCTCTTGTAATACTTGTCTGCCCACCTGCCGCGGCTCTTTTTTGTCCGGAGCACGCCGCCGGCAAACAATCCTAGCGGAGATTTACCCATTATTCATATTCACCCTGTTTGTTATCTGCTGTTCCGGGCTTACGATCAGGAC
>DASZTR010000022.1:0-7118 GCA_035547955.1 Nitrososphaera sp.
TCCCGCTCTGCAGATCTTTACAGCCAACATGGGATAAAACCGAGGATCGTGGCATGCGTGGACTACAAGGGCTCTGCAGTATTGCCGGCCGGCCTTGACCTTGAGCGCCTGCTTGACGCAAAAAAATCCAAGGGCACGGTCGGCGCCTATGAAAAAAAGTCCGAAAAGTTTGATCCCTTGCAGGTAATTGAAAATGTTGAGGCAGAGGTGGTCATCGAGTGCACGCCTACGGACCTTTCGACGGGCGAACCTGGGACTTCTCACATCATATCTGCAATGCGGACAGGCAAGAACGTCATCAGCATAAACAAGGGCCCGCTTGCACTTGCGTTTCCCTCCTTGATAGAGCTGGCAGACTATAACGGCGTCATGTTCAGGTTCAGTGGCACCGTCGGCGGCGGGACTCCGATACTGGAATTTGCAAAGCGCTGCCTAAAAGGCGATAGGATAACCTCATTCCAGGGCATACTGAACGGCACGACAAACTATATTTTGAGCAAGATGGAGGAAGGCCTGACGTACCAAAATGCCCTTCAGGATGCAAAAGAAAAGGGGTACGCAGAAGCCAAGCCCGAGCTTGACACTGACGGTTACGACGCGGCGGCAAAACTGGTCATAATGGCCAACTGGATAATGGGCATGAAGGTCACCATGAGAGACGTGGCAAGGACAGGGATATCCAAAGTCAGTGTCGCAGACGTGGAAAAGGCGCAGTCACACGGTAGAGCGATAAAGCTGATAGCAGCGTGCGACAGCCGGCGCCTTGAAGTTAGGCCTACAGAGGTGTCAAAGAAGGATCCCATATGCGTCAATGGCACGCTAAATGCCGTTACGTTCTCATCAGAACATTCGGGGTCCCAGACCATAATAGGGCGCGGGGCAGGCGGCATGGAAACTGCAAGCGCAGTTCTTCGCGACCTCATAGAGATCCGCGACACCATTTTCGAGCGCTAGGACAATTCGCTCTCTCCTTTTTCATACGCCGACACTGAAGAAATATCCTGTCGTGTCAAGATCCATAAATGGAGCAGTCAGTTGGCGGAAACAAATTACCTATAAATATCCGATTCGCCTTCAATTTCTTATACAGAAGATATGCAGATTTTGGATATAGGGGTCACAAAAAATGAGGAAATTACAGGCGACGAGATTGCCTGCAATCAGTGTGGCAAGAGGCCCGCCGAGATATTCCAGGTGACAGGTGACTATTGCATCGAGTGCTGGCAGGCCATAACGCACACCAACGCCTAATTAGCCTATTCTGAACCCGCCAAACGACATACCCCTGTTGATGTTTGATGTCGTTTCTGCCCGCTGGTTTATTCCCAGTATGTCTATGAGCTCTCGCAGGTTCTTTGTTTGAAATAGGACAGGGCCAGGGCCTGTGCATTCGGTGGCGAGGCCTTCGCCTCCAAGCATCGTCGTCTTCATTCCGCCCACCCTGATCACGTTGTACTGCACCTGCTCGCCGAGTGCTACGAGGTGGTAGTTGTCGATCGTCATCCTTTCGCCGGGCACGAGGTCTTTCTGCACGATGCCACCGTAGGCGTTTGCAAAGAGGTCGCCCTCACCGGTAGCTTTTAGCATGAAAAATTCCGAGCCAAAAAGCCCCTTTGTGAACCCTTGCCACTCGGTGTCAAGAGATATTCCTGTCGTAGACGCGACATACGAGCCAGATTGTACTATGAAGCCGTTTCCCGGCTTTATTGCAAGCTGCACGATGTCGCCAATGGGCGGGCCGGTAAGACCAATAGAACAATCGCTCTTTGCGATAAAGTCGTTTACAAAGAACGACTCGCCTCCAAATGCTGTGACCTTTAATTTTTTTAGGAACCCTCCTTCCCTAGTCCTCGTATTTATGTCGACGTCGCCCTTCATGTAGACCATCGCGCCGGACTCTGCAGTTATCTTTTCGCCTGCCGCCATCTGGACCTCCAGGAGTGACATCGGTGCCTTGATTATGCAAAAGTGCATCTGTTTCTGTCATTGAAATGGTCTGCAGGTGCGTAAAAGAGTTGTGTCTGAAGACGAAAAAATAAGAAAAAGATGTAAACGATAATAACGATGGGGAGAATAGCTTTCGTGAGAAAAACTGAAGATCTCTGTACTCTCTAAAAGCGAAACTTCTGATCTGGTCGACAAGATGAAGGCACAATGGCCCGCGGGAACGGTCCCAAAGATCAAGACATTCAAGGTCTATGAAATTGAAGAAGGCCGGCACCTGCTGGTATCCGATGAAATTACATGCGTAAAGATCAAGATGGGCGATGATGATGTCCACATCATACCTTTCCTTGGCAGCAAGCCCGAAACGCTTGCGCAGTTCCCGTCAGTCAAGGTAGACATGGGCGCAATCAAGTTTGTCTGTAACGGTGCCAAAGTGCTCCGACCGGGAATTGTCGAGCATGGTGCTTTTAAAAAAGGCGACATTGTGACGGTGCAGGACCAGACGCACGGCAAGATCCTTGCGGTCGGCATTGCACTTGAGGATAGCGAAGCCGCAAAAGCAATGCAGAAAGGCTATGTAGTTAATAACATGCACTACATCAGCGACAAAATATGGGAAACGTACAAGGAAATCTAAGTTGCGTGTTGCTAGTTCCTAATCGGTAGCGTCTCTTCCCTTGTTCCATTGCGGGTCACAAACAGCACGTCGATCCCGTCGCCTGAAGCTGCGTCGCGCTGCGTCGCCGACTTGACTGCCTTGATTGCAAGTTCTCTGGCGGTTTCTTCGCTCATGCCCTGTTTGAATTCTGCATCCATGATGCCAAGCGCCATTTCCGCGCCAGTGCCGACTGCTGCGTATTGGTCAGGGAGGACAGAGCCCAGTGGGTCGAGAGTATAAATTTCAGGCTTGTCGTTTACGCCCCCGACTATGACCTGGGTAAGGAGCGGGAAATACCTGCGCTCGAACATTATTACGGACATAAGCTTAGCTACAGAGTTTGGTGCGACCTCCCTCCTTGTCTCAAGCTTGCGGATTTTTGCAAGTGCCTCGACCTGCCTGATAAGGACAGTCATGTCGGCCACCATGCCTGCGCAGGCGGCGCCCACGTGCGGGGTGACGGGGAACGTCTTTTTCATGTTCTTGTTTACGACAAAGTTGCCAAACGAAATCCTCTTTTCAGCAGCCAGGATCACGCCATCATTGTATGAGATCCCTACCACTGTAGCGCCCGGCATGAATTCAAAGGCCATATTATCTATCGCTCTAATTCGCGACGGCAGTTAGATATAGTCGTTTCCGTCCGACTAGGCATGCTTTAGGACGGAATAGTCGTGGATCCTGATTGCTTCGGAGATGAGGCGGTTCTGGAGTTCGAGCGCTTCCTTGCCTTCCGGGTGCTTGGCGCTTGCTATTGATTCTGCGACCATGTTGATGATGTGTCTGAGTAGGAACTCGTCTCCCCTTGAAGACTCGGCCTTGTACGTCGAGTTGGCCTTGTTGACAAAGACGACATTGTCGCTCGTGAAGCTATAGCGCGAGTCTGATTCATCCTCGTACGGTATTACTTTAAAGCCGATCCTTTTTAGAGCAAACGTCTTTTTCACGATTGGCTTGCGGATCTTTTTTGTCCTGATGACTGTGCCATCGACCTGCTTTTCATCGACTACATCCACCACTTCACCGCCCTCTCCTGAAGCCCCCGCCTCTTCAACAGGTATCGATTTGTACGACTGGGGCTCAGCTATTGTCTCTTGCCTTGCGTGCCCTGTCTTGCCCATGCCACTGCTTTCAGGCGAAAGAGGTTGGATCTCTTCATATTCTTGCATTTGTGAGGCTGCAGACCTTGTAGGGGAAACGCGCCCATCATTGTCATCTTTGGATGCAGAGCTTGTCCTGACGACCTCTTTTACGTCTACCATCTCGTAACCCTGTACCTCTTCTTGCGTCTCCATGCTCTCAACCATCGCCTGGCCGAGAACCTTGTCTATCTCGCGGTAAATCTTGGATTCTTCTCTGGTAATGAGGACGTCCTCGTATTCGGTAAGGCTCGGGATTACAGTATCAATTACAAAAGTCTTCATGGCCTGGTTGAACTTTACATACTCCTCGTCCTCTATCAGCGCCGATTTATCTGCAAACCTTGAAGTGAGTGTGTCGCACCTGACAAAGCCGGTGACGCGGCTGAGCTTTGTGTCAAAGCCAAAGTTACTTCGGGTCACGATGTGGTTTCCTATCATGACCGCTATCCCTCGCTCTTCATCTGAAAGCGGCCTGCGCGCTATTACTATCTCGCCCATTATCCTGCCACCGTCAAGGTTGACTGGGATCTTGTGGCCTTGGATGTCCGGCGCAGATATCTTTTGTGCGTTGGTAAAGTCCCATTCTGAGAATTTGTCGGCAGATTTTATCATCACCTCAAACATCGGCTGCCTAAGAATTGCCAGTTTCCGGATCTCCTTTGCAAGCTTGAAGGCATCGCTTTCAACCTTTGAGCCGGTCATTACAAGCTCCGTGCCGTCGCGCTTTAGCGCCGGCTCGTTCAGGTCATCAAGGGCCGCGTTTCCAGTAAAAAGCCTGTCAAGGACGTTTCCGTCTATCATGAAAGCCTTGTGGAAGGAGCCCCTGCGCGTCCTTATCTTCATATTCTCAAATGAGGTAAGAAACGACAGCCTGCCGGTGCCGTACCTGCCTGTCCTTATCCTCTTTAGCTTTGGCGAGATGGACTCGACTCTTTTGTGGGGCGAGCCTAGGAGTAGAAACTTTTCCATGCCGTTCTGATCCATTCCCGAATCATCTTCGATTGCTATGCCGCCCTTGAGGACCGTAACGAGAACCTTCGTTGCATCCTCGTCAAAGGCGTTTTCAACCAACTCCTTGACGATTTCAGTTGGAGAAACCCAAGTTTTAGTTGCGAATTCCTTGAAAAATGACGGGTGAATTTTGAGTTGAGTGGCCATCTCTCAAGGAAGAGGTAAGCTGCATACCTTTATTAAATATGCGCACGGTGCAACGGTTAACAATCTGCTCTAACGGTTCTGACCTGAAATGGGACAAGCTTAGTGTGTATATGTCTCTACCCTTATGCAGAAAGAGAAAAAAAGACAGGTGGGTGGTGTGCATTTGAAAGACCTTGTTTTGCGTTACGCATAGGTAGTCTGTATATTTGTGTATATGTATATCGTAGTGTGTCTCAGTCTTATGATACTTCCAATTCGCCAGTCATGGCAGGATGCAGAGCGCAAAAGTACTTGTAGTCGCCTGCTGCTGTCGGTGTGAATGTAGATGTCTTGCCCGGCGGAATCAGTATCGGGCTCTTGTCTGCGTTGATGCCAAACTTTCCATCTGGAGTGCTATTGGAACCAGACTCTACTGTGTGTACTGCACCGTCCTTGTTCGTCCATGTCACCGTATCGCCTACATGCGCGTGAGCCGGGTTTGGAGAAAATGCGTCGCTCGTTTTGGTAGATGCCCCCGGCACGATATCAATGCCGACATTGGCCGCAAATGCTGCCTGGCTCGACATGAGAGCCAATGCGGCTGTTGCCAAAATAGCCGCGACTCCTGCGGTCAGCGTTGTTTTCCTGTTCATCAGCATATACGGGATCTTTGAAAAACTAAAAGAGTTTTGAGAAAAACATAGAAAATTACAGTAATGGGTGTAGTGGAAGAATATTTCTGAAAGGAGCCGCTTTTTCTTAAGCCATTCATGCTTTTACTGTATTTGGGTTATTTCTGGCGATTCTGACCGCGATGCCCGATAGCGCGAACGCAAAAATACACACCTGTGTTTTGTGACCGCAAGCTAGATATGTTTTCCCGTGCAAAACACTTGTGTGCAGCAATACAACATGGACAAATGCACTTGCGGCAGAAAGATCAAGTCTGTTGAAGCGTGTTCGCCGCTAGGTTGCACGACGTTATTTGTGTGCTCCGGCTGCTTTAAAGAGTCTGCGGATTGCTCTTGTGCTTCTTTTGCCTCTACTGCATGAGCCTGTAACGCAGGATCGCGCCAATCTTGCCAAGTGACCCAAGTTGAGCGCCCTCTTCTGTCTGGCCTGAAATCACCTCAAGTCGGGTTCCAGTCATTGTCGCAAGTTCCTGCAAATAGTCGACAATGTCCTTTTCGACAACGTCAAAGTCCGACGCGGCGCAGGCAGGGCACGGCCTTGACAGTATCTCCTGCTTGGTAGCTGTGAGGGCCGCCCTGTCGATTATCTTCTCTTGGACGTTCTTGCATGACCTGCACTTGAAATCCAGTTTTACGTACGAGATGTCGCTTGTGACTAGCACCAGGTCTGCCATGTTGCTCTGGAGTGCCTTGACCACGTCGAAAATACCGTAGATGCCAAGGCCCTTGCTCGAATGGACCTCTCCCATGAACTTTCTAATGAACTGCTTTTCCTCCATGACACGAAAATCTGCCAGGATGCCGTCCTTTTGCGCCTTGTCTATGATCTCTCGCACGCCCTCGTCGCCAGAGTACGAGGTGTCAAGCGTGGCAAGCACGTTATTTTGGAGACGGTAGTCTAGGTACTCTTCCTTTAGGAAATTCTCCTTGGTCGGGCCCGGCCCGCCGACTATTATGCCCTTAACGTTGAACTGGTCGATAAAGACTGCTTTTGCGTGGTCTGCCACGCGGTGATAATACTCATTCAGCTCGTTGTCGCGCAGGCGCTCAAACCTTCGGGCCGACTGTCCTCCCTGCCGGTGCTTGCCCGCCACGCCAGAAGTCAGCGAATCAATCGCCTCCCATCTGTCGCCGGTCAGGATTCCAAGGCCGGCCTCCTGTGTGTCTATCGCAAGTATTCCTATCACCTTTTCGTCCTTTAGCATCTCTCTGAGATGGTCAGTCCAAAAGTGGTCGTCGCACCTATAGAGGCTAATCTGTACCGGCTTTGGCGGGATTACTGACGTGAGTTCTATCTTCTCTGTGCCAAAGCCCTTGCCCGTCGGTATGGCGCCGCAGAATATCACGAGGCCGTTTTCAGGCGTTTCTTTGAATAGTTTTAGGTGCTCCATCGTCCTGCTCAGGGCGTCCTGCACGTGGTTTCGTGTAAGGTCCGACTTTATGTTAGAAGCCGTGCCTGCCTCGTTGCGCAGCTGGGAGATGACGTCAAATATCGGGCGCCTTGGTGGCACATAGACGGTGACAAGCTCGGTGCCGTGGCCG
>DASZTR010000023.1:0-13817 GCA_035547955.1 Nitrososphaera sp.
GCGACAGGTCCTTGCCTTCCTCCGACCTGTCAGAGGAAAAAAGCACATGCCCGTCGGTTCCTATCACCTTGACGTTTTCAAGCCCCGCCGAGGCACCCACGACCTGCCGGAAGGACTCTATTCCTGCTGCAAAATCTGCCCTGTATGCCTGCATCTGCTGGGCGCTTATTGTCTCCGTCGGGCCGGTGTTGCTGTTGTTGTTATCTATTTCTTCTATGGCATTCTGGAGCGCGCTGTTTGTGAACATCAGGCGTATCTGTTCTATCCTGGTGTCTATAAGAGAGCGCATGGCTGCGCCTCTGCCGGTGGACTCGCTAATCAGCTGGTCGCTGACCCTTTCGCGCAGCTGGTTGTCGGCAGAGATAAAGCTGATGAGAGCGACGGCAAAAAGGGTGGTTATTGAAAGAAAGAGGCTGACAAACGTGATCTTGGACCTGATGCTCAGAAAGACGGGCTGGTGCAAGAGACGACGTGATAGGTTTCATTGCGCGCGAGATAAAAACGATGTCGGTGCTGTTGTCTTTTTGCCGCTGTTTCTCTATTTCTTCCTCTCCCTCTCTGTCTCCCCTCTCCCTCTCTGCGCTCTATCATTTTTCTTTACATCTTGAGGACTCTTCTTACAAACGACGTGGCATGGTATACGCCCGGAATTCCAAAGTCCCTTGCTATCATGACCGGACAGTGGAACTGCTTGAGCATCTGAAGCATGTGCGGACTGTCAAATACCGAGAATTTGCCGATGCTTGCGCCCATCACCACGATGTCCGGCTTGTACGCGTCTATGGCAGAAAACACGTTTGCCGCAGATTCTTGCACGCTTGCGCCCATACGCACTTCAGTGAGGTCTACTCCGAGCTGTAAAAGATAGTCTGGTTTCATTGCGACGCTCCCGTCCAAGTTGCCGTTGTTGGCCCTGTCTTCTCCCTCCTTCTTGCTCACCGACACCAGGTTGACCTTGAACCTGCCAGAGTGCTCCAGCCAGCTCGTGACCTTGAGCACCAGGTTGGCATGCGGTCCGCCGTCGTATATCACCACCATGTTCTTCTTATCTTCTGCCTGCACGGCGTGCAGCTGCAAGTCGGCCTCTACCTGCTCGCGCGCCGGCTCTATCACCATCTCGTCGCTTTCAGCCGCTATCGCCAAGATGTCGCAGGTGGCAAGTGTCAGCAGCTTTTTGTTCCTGCGCAGCGTCTCAAGGTCTGCCACGAGCAGGCTTATCTTTTGCTCCTCTATGGTGGCAAGCATCGCCTCTGTCGCGTCATGTGATATCCTGACCAGGTAGTGGCTTGGCACGCCCTTCTTCTCAAACAACTCTTCAAGCTGCTGGAACGAGCGCCGGGCGCTCTCAGCAAAGGCCGAGCCGGCAGAAAGCGGTGTCTGGAGGGGAACCGTGATTATGCGAAGGACGTTTACCTCGCCTTCAGTCTCCCTTGCTATCCTATTCGCGTATTTCGCCAGCCTGTCCGGGTTCTCTGGGCTGTACATGAGGAGCACCCTGTAGCTGCGCCGCTCTTCTGCGCCCTGCTGCGCGACAAGGGGCGCATAGTGCTCCACCTCCTTCTTGAACGTGTACATGCGGTACAGCACAAACCCTACTAGCACCCACAGGATAGTGATAGCCCAGCTGAGCGGCTGCGTGACAAGGAGGTATACGGCCAAACCCAGCTTCAGGATGATGCCTACCACCGGTATCAGTGGGAACAGTGGGGTCTTGAAGCCATAGTCGAGCTTGTGGCCGTACATCCTGCGGATGGTGATGACGGAGATGTTGACCTGAGTGAAAAGAAGGAGGAAAATCACGCCGGCCGCAAGGGCGATGTCGTTGAGAGGCAGCGCATAAGCCATGATGGCCATTATTATTCCTGAAACAATGGCCGCGACGTACGGCGTCTTATTTACGGGGTGTATTGCGCTGAGCCTGTGCGGCAGGTTGTAGTTCCTGCCCATTGCAAGGGCGACCCTTGCTGATGAAAACGTGGTGGCGTTGAGCGCGGCAAGGGTGGATACGATGCCCCCCGCAAGGACAATAAAAGCGCCATACGGCATGAAGAGGTTTACTGCCTTACTTATGCCCAGCTCGCCGTTTTCGCCACCTCCTATAAACTTCCATGCTGGCGTGCCGTCCGGCGTCTTTGTAGCTGCAAGAGTCACAAAGGCCATCAGGCAGTACAAGGCGACCACTATTGCAAGCGAGATGAATATCGCTCTTGGTATGTTGCGCTTTGGGTTCTTCACCTCTTCGCCCGTCTGGACGATTATCTCATAGCCCTCAAACGCAATGAATGTCAGGCCCATGGCGGCCACCATGCCACTTATGCCCAGCGGCAGCAATTGTTCCGCGAACCTCTGCTCCCATCCGGGGTTGTTAAGCACTCCCCACAGGCCAAACGCGATTATTGCCGCGATTGCGCCCAGCTGCACCACTGTCACTATGGTGCCTGCCTTGCCTGTCTCCGATGTGCCCTTGACGTTGACATAAGTAAACGCCGCAATGGATGCCACTGCTATCAGCTTATCGACAGGGAATATCCCTAGGAGCATCTCTGACGAGACTGTCCCTGTCGCCTGAAGGAGGCTGTACGCAAACGCACCAAAGCCGACGGAGTACAAGCTCCCTGCTACGATGTGGGCAAACCACGCCATCCATCCGCTGATGAATGCGTTTGGCCTTGGCAGTCCCTCGCGTATCCACAGGTAGCCGCCGCCGGCCTCAGGCATCGCCGAGCCAAGCTCTGCGTATACCATCGCCGTAAAGAGCGTGATTATTCCGTTTACTACGAACGCGATTATCACCGCGCTGCCAGCAAGCCCGATGGCGGGACCCGTGAGAACGAATATGGCTCCGCCTATCATGGCTGCTATTCCGACCATTATGATATCGGTCAGGCCTAGCGTACGTACCAGCTGGTGCTGCTGCTGTCCTTGCGTTTCTGTTGAAGCTGGTCTCTGCTGCCCTCCGTCGTCAGCCGGTGCAGACAACTTTAACTTAGCAGTGCAGCTTCAACTTGGGAAATAAACGTTTACAGCGTGCTTTTAGGGGAACAAGAAAAGTGTTATCTCGTCCCGGCAAGCTAGGTACGCCGCATATACTGAACATGTTGATAGATGCAGGCATGGTGCAGATGGTGAAAGGACCCGCCACGGTCCATGTCATCGGCGGCCGGTGTCGTGTGCTGGGGATGGACCTGCCTCTGGGGCACACAGTCCAGGTGAGGGCCGGCAAGGCGCTGCCGTTTGAGCCAGATAATAACTACTATTACAACAGCTGCTGCAATCTTGACGTTCAAGGCGGCGAATCGTGGACAGCAGATCCGCGGGTTGCTGGCACGTCCATGTGGGAGAAAATCGCTGGAGCCATCCTGTCGCCACTACCACCACTACTACCATTATCACATCACACGGTCCCAGTCCCTACTATGGTAGTGATGGTAGTCGGCGCGACAGACACGGGCAAGTCCACCTTTTCGACCTACCTAGCAAACCTCGCGCTTGGCCGCAGCATAGAGACCTGCGTCATCGATGGAGACATCGGCCAGGGCGACCTTGCGCCGCCGGCAGCCCTTGCCGCGGCTGTGCTCAAGGAGCAGATAGTAGACCTGCGCGATGCAAGAGCCAGCCTCTTCGAGTTCGTCGGCGCAATAACACCTGCCTATGTGGAAAAGCTGGTGGCGCAAAAGCTAAATTCACTTGTCTGCCGCCGGACAAATGGAGCGATTGCCGCCCGCCTGAAAATAGTCAACACGGATGGCTACATGGAGCCGTCGTACAAGCGTATGCTTGCAGGAGCAGTTTCACCGGACGTAATCGTCTATCTAGGGCAGGATGATCGTAACAACGATCTTGCATCTGAGCTATCTGGACGGTGGAAGCTGGTCGTGGCGCAGCCCAGCGCGCAGGCGCTAAAGACGCATTCTGACAGGGTGGGCCGCCGGATGGAGCAGTACGCCAGGTACGTTGGGACAAGGCTTGTCTTCAAGAGGAGAAACGTTGGCGCGACGCGCTTTTTGTATCGGAACAGGCCCATCCAGTGGGAATACCTGCATAAGCTTAGGCCCGAAGGAATGTTCGTGGCACTTGGCTCGCGGCGCAGGATATCCGGTTTTGGCGTGATAGAGTTTATGGACGAGCGACAGGTATCGATAAGGACCGATATGGAGGACTTCACCACAATCCATGCCAGCGAGGTCCGGCTGCGCGGAAATTGTCATGAGGAGAGGATTAGCATCAGCGCAGATTCTTTTATTATCTGAGGGCGGGGTCGCTGATACCAAGGGCTGAAAACGCCTCAAGTCGCTGCATGCACGCATAGCACTTTTTGCAGGGTGCCTCGTATCCTTGGTGGCAGCTCCATGTAGTCTCTATGGGGACGTGCAGGCTGCGGGCAAGCGTGATGACTGCCTTTCTGTCCATATCTGCCAGGGGTAGTATTATCTGGTACGGCCTACCGTCGTCGCACAGCAAACAGCTCTCTGCAAAGAGCGAGTTCATTTTTTCAATGTAGGCCTTGGAAGCATCCTTGAAGAACGACACGTCTTGGCTGTTGTGGCCGCCCACTATCCATTTGGCGCCAAGGTACTCTGCATAGTGCGCCGCAATGGAGTAGAACATCATGTTTCTTGCCGGCACATAAGATTCCCACCGCAGGTCGGAGCTCTTTTCTTTCTCCCATCGCCTCTTGCCACCGTTATTGCCAGCACCGTCAAAGTCAGAGACTTCCTTTACAAACGGTACATCGATCTCTATGACCTGCACTCCTGCCATTTCTGCGAGCAGGCGGGTGGCGCGCTTCTCTTTCTCAATCCTGCCAAAATAGTTGAACGTGATTGCAGAAACTATGAAGCCCTTCTCTTTGGCCCAGTAAAGGCAAGTGGCCGAATCCAGCCCGCCAGAGAGCATCACCAGGGCCTTGTCCATCTAACTGTTTTTCTCTTCCTTCTTCTTGCTATTGTTGTTGACGCCAGCTATGATGTGAGCACCCTTGTTGACGCCTTCGTAAATGTAGACGCCAAGCGCCTCTACGTTTGGGGGCATGCGCGGCGCAAGGAGCTTGATTATCTCCGTCGACAGGTTTTCAACCGTCGCCTCGCCGGGCATAAGCCATGTCGTCATCTTGGGCAACTGCAACTTAAAGTACCCGCGTGGGCCCTGGAATGAAACGCAATAGTGCGTGTCGTCCTCTTTTTCCAAGTACTTCTTGTTAATAAAGAACTTGTGGTCTATTGTATTGATGGTGTCCTTGATTATGCGCTTTGCCTCGCCAAAGTCGACCACCAGGTTGTTTTTCATACTCCCGATTATCTCGACCATCACAGTTGATGTGTGGCCGTGAAGGACCGAGCACTTTTCCACAAGTGGTAGTATGTGTGCATAGTCAAACGCAAGCGACGGGTCCTCAATGAAGATTGAGCCAGTCTGAGTCCTCTCTGACTCGTCGTAAAAGAACACCGAGTCTATCTCAGACACCTTGCTGGAATACTTGGAGTGGCCTATCGCGATGATATCAAGCGCCGGCATACCCTCCTTTATCCTACGAAACTTGGCCATGTCTGCTTCAGAATCCACTACTTCGACGTATCTGCTTCCTGCAGCAAAATCTACGCGGACTGAGGTGCCGTCAGGCAACGTCACCGGCTGATCATACTTGTAGTCCTGGTCCAGAAAATCAAGTATCCGTGCGACTGACAGCTCGGCCCTTGTGCGCATGAGGTTGCCCTTGCTGTCAAGGTAGCGCAGATCGCTGTTTAAAACGACCCGTTCGGTAGGGGGCATTAATTGGCTGCCTTCTGTGAGCGGCTACAGTCTATATAAATGGTATTTTTTGCCGGTTGTAATCTCGTCCTGCAATAACAAACATAACCATTTTTAGGTACTCTAGCAACAAAACAAGCATCTTTTGCCCAATAACGAGGAAAATGCAGGGCCTATACCCGGTAAAGATCTCTACTCGGCAATGAGAAACCTTGGCAAGTCTCTTGGACCTGACGTGGTCCAACTCATAGTGGCCGACCTCCAGAGACACGGCATCACCTTTGCAGGGAGCGAATCATATCCGCTAAAGCGGATAGAGGAGGCGCTAAAAGAGACCTTTGGCGAGGACGGGTGCGAGCTCCTGATAGAGATGATCCGCAAGTCTTTAAGCGAATTGTGATTGATATTTTTTTCTTGATTGATTATCGTTTATCTTAGGGCTCCAATCTACCTGCTATTGTACTTTGTCTCAACAGCAGCATGAATTGGTGGACGCCCTGCGCGGTGCAGTGGAAGTTACCTTGCCGGAAAAAGAGGTTGCAGTCGCATTTTCCGGAGGGGTAGACAGCACCCTCTTGGCTGTTGTCTGCCGCGACCTTGGCAAGCATGTGACGCTCGTCACGGTGGGGTTTTCCGGCTCGCACGACATCTCTTTCTCAAAAGAGATTGCCTCAAAGGTCGGCCTGCCGCAAAAGATAATCAAGCTAACCTCCGCCAGTTTCAGAAAAGACCTTGTACATGTGCTGCAGACGGTGACGTGCGGCAATACCTCCCACGTGGAAAACTGCATAGCTTATTATTACGTCGCGCAGGCTGTCGGCAAGCTCGGCCTTTCGGTGGTGGCAAGTGCCAACGGCTGCGACGAGCTTTTTTGCGGTTACAATGGCTACCGGGCGGTCTATGATAGGGGCGAACCGGCGATAATGGAGTACATGGAGTCCAAGATAAAAAACGAGCTTGCGCTAGTGCGAGAGATTTCTTCCGTCGCAACCGAGTTCTACGTGGAGGTGCGACAGCCCTTCCTCACTGCCGAGTTTGTCGAGTTTGCAAAAAAGAGCATACCGGTGGACCAAAAGATCAAAAGTTCAGATGACATGATGAGAAAGCACGCCCTGCGCCAGGCAGCCCTTGCCCTGGGCGTGCCAGCAGAGTCCGCCCTCAAGCCAAAAAAGGCGCTGCAATATGGCTCGCTTATACACAAGAACTACAGTAAAAGCCTCTTGTCTGCCGGAAATGGGGCGAAGTGAGAAAAAAGAGCGCACGCGTCTTCCGCCTTTTGTCTAGTGAAAGTGGACTGGAGAGAAAAGGAAAGAAGAGCTTCTAGGGCCCCTTTACTAGGATGCCCTTGAGCTCTTGGTTGTCCAAAAGGGTGTCGATGAGCTTTTGCTGCTCTTCCTTTGGAAGTTCGTTTGACATCTCAAGCGAATCAATTGCCTTGAGCTTCCAAAAGTTAGTCAGCGCGTTGTCGACGGTCTTCTGCGAGTCGTATACCACCTTGCCAAAGGCGGTGAGTGTGTATTTGCCACTCTTTTTCCTTACAAGACCTGATTTTGTCATCCGTGAAAGCCTCGAGTAATACTGCTTACGTGTAAGCCTGGTCTTTGACTTGAGGCTCTCGCTGTCAATGCTTTCCTGGGCAATGGTTCTGAAAAGCTCCATCGACCTATCGTCTGATATAGTCCTGAGGACTGTGGCCGTTGTCTGGGTCTTGGCCATTTTACAGCCTTACTCGTCATAGTGAGCGTATTATAGCTTGGGTAACTTCAGGTAGTATTTATGACTATTGGATGCCCATTTTTGGGCACTAATTGCTCTCTAAACCAATAAGATCCCTATTATTATCGCCGATTGCAACATTATATGGAGCGGAAGAGACTTCTTATGCTGCTTCCGTACATAGTCTGTGTCATCAAGTCTTTTCAGTGTCTTTGACATATACATTGCAGTGAGTGAGTATACGAAGCTTACCAAGATAGATGTAGCAAGGCTTATCGTGCTAATGCTGTAAAAGAACCATGACGTTGCTATCGCGCTAGCAGCAAGAATGATTGCCATTTTGACAGTGTTTTCTCTCCCTATTACGATAGGTATGGTACGTCTGCCTTCGGCCTTGTCACCTGCAATGTCGCCCATATCGTTAAATGGCGAGGTGATAAAGACCATGCTTCCAAGCATGAGAGCGATGTATGTTGAAATGAGCAGATCAGTGCCTGTCAAGTTTAGGCCAAACGTCAAGGTTGAGCCAAGGAGTGCACAGAATATCATGGCAAAGGCTATGGAAAGTGTCTTTATGACGAATCTGTCCTTGAGGACAATTTTCGGTGCCGAATACATGATGCCTATTGCAACAATCAAGAGTGCTATTACCGCGCTTGCTGGGTTTAACGTCATGCTTGCAAATAGGATGCCTGCGCCGTTCGTAAGTCCTATAAAAGCCCCTGCCTGTCTTTTTGATACCTGGCCTGTAGGTATGGGCCGTTTTTTGCCGTTGGCTTTGTCGAGATCAGCATCTACGAGGTCGTTTAGCACATACATGCCTACTATGATCATAAATGCTGCAAGCGGCAATGAAATGGCTCTCATTATGAATACTTGTGGATCGATTTGTAAGGTTGCGGCGACTATGCCTTCCGGTACACAAAATATGCCAGCTATGGCCGCAAGTGCATAGATTACCCCCCATTTTTTGCGCGACTGAAACAGGATTAGCTGAGAGTAAAAAAACGATGTTTGTTGAACCTGTTTGCAGCCTTGTTTTTTATTCGCTGTAGTTAGGATTGACATCTAATGCGGTTCGATAAATGTTACGATATTACCTTTTTTTACAGAAAGTTACCACTTTTGGACACTATGGGGGGCAGATTGTGGCAATCAGGGTTTTTCTAGACCCTTTGTTCCACTGTATTTTCAATTATCTCCGCTGGTATGGAGTGCAGCTAATAAAATTATAAAATGCTTGAACTAGCGTGCTATCTTACGCTAGCTAGCAGGCGGGGCATCACAGCATTCTTGGATAGCAGGTTGTAGTACGTGATGAACCTCTGCGCCATATACGGATCGTCATAGCTGGATATGGCTACCGTAAACTGTTCGGGGCTGGCGTAGTTTATAGTTTCATAGACAACCTGTGTTCCATCGATAACCATAAAGCTCACTGGAACTTCTGCCTTCTTGAGGTCAAAGCGCGGCGATTTTATCATCGCACTTACCATCTCATACATCTCCCTGTCAGGAGGCGTCCTGAGAATTGCGTTGAGTCTGTTCTCTACGCTTATCTGATCCGGGTTGCCATCCAGTATGTGGACTTCTGCACCATGTGAGAACCTTTCAAACACTTTGCTAGATACGTGAGGATCGTGGTATCTCGTAGCGAAGTACACCTCTTTGTTGGCGTTTTCGAGAATCTTGATAACCTCGTTTATGAGCCCGTTGAAGTCCTTGACAATTGTAAATCCTGAAAGGTGGGTCGAGTTGACGATGCCTTTGAGGCTGCTGCTCTGAATGATCTCTGTGATCACCCTCTCCTTCTGCTGTGACGGAAAATCTTCTCTTGCCTTCAGAACGTCTATTGCCTTGAGATTCCAAAAGTTGGCAAGGATGTCATCCATCGTCTTGATGTGGCTGTTAAACACGAGGGAGCCAAAGGTTGTCGTTCTGTAAAACGCGTCGCGCTTTTCCACCATGCCCAAGTCGCGGAGGCGCTTGAGTCGGACATAAAACTGCTTTTTGCTCAAGTTGCCAGTATAACTAGTTGAAGAAGCCTTGAATCCAGAATAAGCCATTTTTAAAATGTTAGCCGAATGCCTGTCAGCTAGGATGGAGAAAACCTGTTCTGTAGTAACGGATTCTGACATATTTCAAAGGGATTACTCCTCGGGGTATTTAAGTTTTCAATAATTCTCTTATATTGGATAATTAGGGCGGTTTACGCTGCTGAGAATGACTACCACTTACTTCACCGAATTTTGATCATCACCCGGCAGGGAAAGGCCTTGAGATCGAATGTATTTGGTGGGTACTGGACGGGCGAGTATTGAAGCGGAACTAATTAAAGATAAAGGGCATCGACGGGCTTTTCAGAGGATTAAGAGAACGACGGCTGTCAAAAGCAATGCGTCGGAAATGAACTTGCTGGATGAATAGAAAGCCGGTAGATAATTGTGATTGTGCACACGTGCCTGCTCTCTGTCATAATAGGCTGGGTTGTAAGGTTAAATCTGAAGAGGCAAAATTCTGTCTCATATTTCCCGAATGGTATCCATCCTTCATTACGATAATCCTTTCATAACACTATTCATCACGAACACACGTGTACTAATGCCTAATTGCGAACGGTAACATTCGAACCGTTGTACTTTTGCATGGTTATCATTTTTTGTCAGCATGATCGTTCTGACTATCGGTTGGATTCCACAAATGCTTTCTGATGAAGATGCCGATCGAAAATATGCCAAAAGGGAGAGTTCGATGAACTTGAGAGGTTATTAGAAGAAGTAGGGATTTCAAAATGTCATATTTCGGTGGTCCCACCGGATGCTTCGGAATCCCTGAGCGATCATCGGAATTGCCCCGGCGGGACCGGGCTTGGCTCTCGATTCAATCTTGTTAAGGCTGACATAAAACCACCTCGTGTACACCGCAAGCGGATGAAATCAACAGATGACTCATTCATACTTCTTTCCTGGATGGAATACCTCTGTAAAATGACATGGGAAGAAAAAGGTTTGATTGCAAATGTAATGAGCAGATTGTCAGTGTTTATTTGTGACTTTGCAAAAAAAGAGCGCAATAAATTATATCCTTCTTCTGCAAGATTATCGCAGATGATGCATATGAGCGTGAAGAAGCACTCGAAGGTAGTTCCATTGACTCGCAAGGGAAGTCACGGCTTGTACAGTTGTAGAGAATGCATCGAGCCCGCAACATTGGAGGTGTATTATGAGCTTGACAACGTGATTACAATGCACCGCTTCTGTAAAAATTGCTTCAGGCGATTGGAAGCAGACAATTTGCAGTGAATTATCTCCCAATTTATCATCTTGAGCACATGTTCATAGATTGAAATGTTATTTGGAAAATCTTGGACTTGAAAAGCCGTACATACTGGCGCTTTGTAGTTGCCAAAGGTAGCGAATAGTGGTACAGACAAAGAGGCAAGGGCTAAAAATAATTAACAACCATCGTGACATTCGAAACGATGCCGAGTACACCTGCAACATTAGCGACGTTTTTGATACTCCCTCTTATTTCCGACTCGCCATTTGCCTCCACCTTTAAAACAACGTCATAGACGCCATTTGTCGCATACGTTTCAATCACTCCCTTTATTTTCCGCAGTGTGCTTATAGCCGTAGAGGAGCTCTGATTGTCATAATTTGCGAATACGATGGATTTGGTCATGCCAAAGCAACTGTAATTTGATAACAAAAAAGTTTCCAATGCTGCCTCCATAATTAGGAAAGGAATAGCGGCGCAACAAATCCTTCATTGGAAGCTCAGGTAGCGTTGTATGAAGGAGAGGATAAACTAAAACATTGATTTGGGCAATCGTGAAATTCAGTAGAGGTAAAATCAATTAATGATAATTGCTACTTGGATACATGCGTCATTTTATCACATTAATATCAGTTGGACGTAAGTAATCTATGTCTCATTCTAGTGAAGAAAAGAAGAATCAGAATGTGGGCTCTGGTAAAGGTTACAACCAGGAGTTCACAAGCGACACAAACCAAAGCTACCGCAGCGGTCCGAAACCAGAATTGTCAGCGGCTACACAACAACAGGTCGAAACTGTCAAGGAAGTTGCCTCGACAATCAAAGAGTACGCCATAATGGCAAGAGAGACGTCAAAGGCCCTAAGGGAAAGCGGCGCAGTTCCAGAGCTCGTAGTGGCTGTACGTGAAATTGCAGCAGTTGTGCGTGACATAGCAGCAGATGTCAGAGAGACTTCAAGAGAATTGAAAGACAGTGGAGTAACCGACGAGATAGCCCGCTCGGTGAAAGAAACAGTAGCCTCCGCCAACGATACTATTGAAATAGCAAAAGATACGGCGAATTCCGCAAAAGAAAAATTTCAGTCTGGGCGGCAAAGTCCTTCCACTAACAGGAAACAAGGATCAGATCCTGCTGGCATATAGAGTGGCTTTGTTTTTTTAGTTCTCGAGCGGTATGACCAGGGCCCCGCCGGATACTTCGGAGCCCCTGAAGCGCTATTGGAAATGCCCCGGCGGAGCCATTTGACTCAACTCGTCAATAATCAGATATCCTGACTGTCTTAAAACTGTCCAGTATACAGAGTAAATAGATGCAAAGCCATTCGATTATGCAAACATGCTAGACGTTTAGCCAACTATGGGCTCGGTAATGTTCTGCCAGCAATCGACACAGAAGTTCCCTTCGGCCTGAAAAATCTGCGCTTCTTTTTCACATTCTTCACATCTAAGCTGCCATTCGAATGGTTTCATGCTCTGTCCAGCTCTCCTTGGATAGTCCCTGGGTAGGCTTGAAACACCCGTATTGCTCCAGAAGATTATACAAATGAAGACATTCCTCACATTTGCACCGTTGACGAGATTTTTTTGTTTCCATACCCTGGATAGCTCATAATCTGATAATAATTAGCTCCATATAGTTCAGTGTGTGTTTGTATTTTTACATCAATCCTATATTTCCTGTAGCTGATCCTACGTTTACCAAGTGCCGATATGATACCAACGATGGCAGAGCTAATGTTCAAGGTACAAGCCAAAGTCGAGTTATCTCCTGCTATGAACATCGACGACTTAATGTCATAAGGCATTGGGATATGCCAATATAATCAGTCACAATCCGCGTCCTCTTTTTTTTGAGGGAAGGTACAATGGGGAAACTCGTTTATGCAATGACTGTGATAAAGAAGAATGAAGGGTTTATTGAGAGACCCTGTTCATAACGTCCTACCGCCACTGTCTGAACAGGCCCAAGAAGCGGTAGGGCGGTTTTTCTTAACTAGCCAGAGCAAAATATAAAGTGGCTTGATGGTTTCATTCATTTTTTTTATTTCGCAACCTGACAGAAGTTGAACAAATCATTAGATAACCGTTGGTTTTCGCCTTCAACACAGGTGTGATTACGTGCATTCCTTATATTCTGACGATATCGTCAAAATCATCATAGGTGTACTTTAACTAGCTCCGCACATTGTTACACACATGTAATATGCGGGCGGGGGACGGCGGAAAGGGGCCGATCGAAGAGATAGGCGAAAAGATAGATAACCTTAATCGGATTCCTTTAAAACTCAGCGTCATACTCTCAATAAGCCTGGCCAGCTTTTTTGTGTACTATGACGTGTCAAACTATTCCTACATCTCCCCCGTGCTGAGGAACGTCTGGAACGTAACCGACGCCGAAATAGCCATAGGCGCCTCCCTTACGATTGTGGGCTACCTGATAGGCGCGATATCGATCACGATCCTTTCTGACTCTAAGGGAAGAAAGAACGCGTTCGTTGTCTCCATCCTCCTCCTTGGCGCAGGGTCGATTCTAGCTGCGCTGTCGCAAAACATAACCCATCTCATAGCGTTCCGGTTCATAACTGGAGCGGGGATCGGCTCTGAACTTGCCGTCGTCAGCGTGTACATTGCAGAAATGTCTCCCAGGGCAAAGAGGGGGAAATATACTTCGTTCTTGGCGATCCTAGGGTGGGTGGGCCTCACCTCCTCCGGCCCCGTTTCGCTGGCCTTGCTTCAAGGACAATTTCTTGGAGTCGAGGGCTGGAGAATAGTGCTCGGTATAGCCGGCGTAGTCGCCTTGGCCTGCCTGCCCTTTCGGCTCCAGATGCCCGAGTCTCCCCGGTGGCTGGCGTCAAAAGGCAAGTTTCGCGAAACAAACGACGTCCTGCGCTCAATGGGCATGGCGAAGCTGGAATCAAGCACGCCAGTCGAAAGGAAAACCCACCGCGACTTTCAGTCCTTAAAGAGCAAGACCTCCCTTTTGCGCATCGCCTTTCTGGTTTCCGTCTGGTTTCTGGTTTACATCCCGATATACTCGGCGCTACTGCTGGTGATAGCATATATCGACCAGGGTTA
>DASZTR010000024.1:0-6350 GCA_035547955.1 Nitrososphaera sp.
CGGAAGAATCACTTTCGCTAGGCATCGCCGACGCCTTTGCAAAGGAGGGCCTGCGCCTCTTTGGCCCAAAAAAGCAGGCTGCAATGCTAGAGACTAGCAAGGTGTTTGCCAAAGAGTTTATGCAAAAGGCGGGCATTCCCACAGCAGCGTTTGCAACTTTTTCAGATGCGCAAAAGGCCAAAGACTACATTGCAAGACAAGGTGGCAGGCCGCTCGTAGTCAAGGCAGATGGCCTTGCAGCAGGCAAGGGCGTGGTGGTGTGTGACAGCGCACAGCAGGCAATCGACGCAGTCGACAGGATGATGGTAACAAAGGAATTCGGCGTGGCAGGGAACAGAGTCGTGATCGAGGAAAGGCTATCAGGGGAAGAAGCGTCGTTCATCGCGCTATGCGACGGCAAGACGATAATCCCGCTTGCGTCAAGCCAGGACCACAAGCGTATATTTGACGGGGACAAAGGCCCCAATACTGGTGGCATGGGCGCGTACTCGCCGGCGCCTGTAGTCGACAGCGCCCTTCATGAGAAGATAGTAAAGCGCGTGATGGAGCCTCTCTTGAGAGAGATAGGCACAAGCGGCACGCCATTCATAGGCTTTTTGTACGCGGGGATAATGGTAGACGAAAAGACCGGCGAGCCATACGTGCTTGAATTCAACACGCGCATGGGCGACCCAGAATGCCAGCCCATCATGATGCGCATGAAGTCAGACCTGTACGAATACATCGACGCGGCGGTGGACGGGAGGCTCGCATCCATGCCGCCAATAGAGTGGCACGACAAAACCGCCGTATGCGTCGTCATGGCCTCGCGTGGATATCCGGGCACATATAAGAAGGGAGAAGTCATAGAGGGCCTTAGTGGCGATTTTGGACCGGACACTATGATTTTCCATGCAGGAACCGCAAAAGACGCGCAGGGCAGAACGGTGACAAACGGAGGGAGAGTACTAGGCGTCACGGCGACAGGCAAGGATGCAAGACATGCGATTGAAAACGCGTATTCGGCAGTAAGGAAGATCCGCTGGGGCGAGAACGGCCACTATTACAGGACAGACATTGCAAGGCGGGCGTTATAAAAGAATCCTATTTTCATTATCCTAGAAATATAGTACCCCGTTTTCAGTGGCGAGCGCATCGAGCCTCCTGTCAAACCTCCCTCTTGGAAGGCCAGGATTGTCATCATCACCATTATCGGTAGCAACTTGGACGGAATACGCAAGACCCATTGAAAACGACGCGCCGCCTCCCGAAATGAACCGGTCGTAATAGCCCCTGCCATAGCCTATCCTGTTCCCCTTGCAGTCAAACGCCAAGCCGGGGACAAGCAGAAGGTCAATGTGCATGACGGGCTTGGCCTCGGGTGTTGGCTCCATTATGCCAAACCTGCCCTCGACAAGGCTATCACCAGAAAGATCGTATTCATAAAAGCGCATGTCGTTGCCTTCGATCCGCGGGAGGACCACTTTTTTACCCTGATCTTTTGCTATACCCATCAAGAGCGCGGTGCGGACCTCGGAGCCTTTTGGGTGGTAGGCGCCGACTACCTGCGCCTGTCCAAACTCCTTGCTCCGGGCGACGCTTTGTTGTACAAGTGCGCTCTGCCGTTCTATGTCAGGGTATGACATAGCGTCCCGCCTTGCAAGGGCCGCGCGGCGGACCTTTTGTTTTTCCTTGCGCGTGTAGTTCACAGCCAAGCGTCATCCCCGAGAGACTGACGCCGCAGAGACGGTGTTTTTCATCAGCATCGCTATCGTCATCGGGCCCACGCCTCCCGGGACTGGCGTTATCCACGACGCCTTTTTCTTTACCGCTTCAAAGTCGACATCGCCGGCAAGCTTGCCGTTTACCCTACTCGTCCCCACGTCGACTATTACCGCGCCATCTTTGACCATGTCTGCCCTTAGTGTGAACCGCTCCCGGTTTCCGACTGCGGTTATGATGATGTCTGCATGCCTCAGGCGCATGGCAAGATCCGCAGTCTTTGAGTGGCAGACGGTCACTGTGGCGTTTCGCTCCAGTAGCAGGAACACCAGCGGCTTGCCCACCAGGTTGCTTCTGTTTATCACCACGACATCCTTGCCTCCAAGGCTGATATTGTAGTAGTTGAACAGCTCCATCACGCCAGAAGGCGTGCATGGCTTTAGCAGAGCCTTGCCGTTCTGGAGCATGCCGGCGTTGTACGGGGTCAGCCCGTCGACATCCTTTAGCGGACTGATGGCATTTATTATCGCAAACTCGTCGATGTGCTTTGGCAATGGCATCTGGACCAGTATGCCGTGCACCTCAGGATCGTTGTTCAAGAGCTGTACGAGCTCTAGCAGCTCGTCCTGCGTAAAGGTCTTGGCAAGACGGTGATCTCGGGTGGCGATGCCGAGTTCTTTTGCGGTCTTTTGCTTGCTGTTGACGTACACCGCAGACGCAGGGTCATCGCCTACGAGCACGGTTGCAAGGCACGGCTTTATCCCGGAGGCTTTTAGCTCGTCCACTGCCTTTTTCACGCGCTCTTTGACATCTTGCGCCACTACGAGCCCGCTCATTATCTGCGCCACCAAGCAGGTTTAGAGGAAAAGGCCGGCGCTATTTTGCTTTTGCGATTATTTGCAAAAAATGACAAACTAAATTAATAAGAATTGCCAAGTTAAAGAAAGCAAATGAACGGTAAATTTTTCCAGAGGCGCTGGCTTGATTTCAGAAACGGCCATAGCATCTATCTCGTCTTTACAATGGCGTTTTTACAGTTTGTTATTACTACTTATACCCTCGGCATAGAACGATTTGACGCGCTAAAGGGCGTTTTTCCAAGCATGGCCACGTGGGCCGTCATATTTGTCGCGATTTACGTGCCATCTGCCGTCGCCATAGGCTACTGGCACAGGAGGAACCAGTACTCGGTAGAAAACGAGGCGCTTATCAAAGAGAACTGGGTCTGGGCGTGGATAATGATGTACGAGATCCGCCTGATAGAAGGTAAGGCGACGCCCGAAGAGACGCGCCAAGTCAAGGAGTTCCTAGAAGGAGTCCTAAAGAGGCAAAAGAAAGATGAGCTCATGAGTCAGCACATTAAAGACATGCTAAAGAGTAGTTCCCCACCGTCTACTACTACCACCCCTCAGCCTCCTTCCCCATCATCTTCTCCCTAGTCAAGGGATGCCGAGTTTTTTCTTTATGCGCGCAAATTGGTAATTGCGTATGTACCGCCTCATCTCACTATCGTGCATGCTGTCATATCCGGTATCCTTTGGCTTGTACGACAGGTAGTAGTAGAGCATGTATAGCGCGCCCAGCCGCCCTGTTGGCTTGCCGCTTGCGAAATACAAAATGAACCGCCCCAGTGCAAAAAGCGGATGGTAGCCGAGCGTCCTCATGCTTGCGCCAAACTCGTAAAAGTGGTGGTTCTTGCCGAGCGGGCGCGTGTGCTCAAACCTTGCGTCATTGAACACAGAAAAGTAATAGCCGTGGTGCGTCGCAGAGTAGAGCACGAGCGATTCATAGCCCATCTTTTCTGGGTACAGGCCGTGGTGCACGTCAAAGAACTCGGTCCGGACAAACCTCCCGGCGCCATGCGGGGCAATGGTGCGCTTGTCCTCATAGTTACCCGATGCAATCGCGATCTTGCTGTCAGCGTCCATGTGGCGCATCATTATTTCGGCATAGTCGCGCTCGTAGGACGTGTCGTCGGCACATATCATGTGGTAGTCCGTACGGGGGAGACCGTGATCATGGGCGTACTGGATGGCCTTATTCCAGTTGCTCACGACCCGCGCGATGTTGTAGCCAAGGTCTGGGTTTGTGATTACATATAGCGAAGGCCAGCTCGATTGCTGCAGATGGCGCAATATACTTGCCGTCCCGTCCTTTGAGCCGTCGTCCACTACAATAACATAGGAAGGGGGGACCGTCTGCGCCTTGAGCGAGAGGAGCGCCTCCTTGATGTTATCCTCAGAGTTCCGGCAGGTCATTATCGCAAAATAAGAGCCCAAGGTGTATGTGTGCACGTACACCTACGCATTTTTATAATAAATTCCTGTCGGCTAGAGCTTCTCATTGCCTCTTAGGTTATGGCTGATAAAGAGCCGCCACCATACTTCAAGCGCAAGAAGGCCCAGCATCTTGTTGACGTAGCGCACGTCCGGTTCTGCCCCCTGCTCCAGCAGCTTTTCAGTCGTCTTTTGCACCCAGTCACCGCTTATGACGCCAGCCCTGATCACCTCGGAATCTTGCCTGTTGACGTACTGTTTTGCTATCTCTTTTCCCCTTTTTTTCCACAGCGAGATGGTGTTTGCAGAAAAGCCCTTCTTGACAGGCTCTGTGTACAATCGCTGGGCCTTTAGGATGGCGCGCAGAGGCAGTTTGCCTGTCGCATGCTCCGGATCGTACTTTACGTCCCAGGGCAGGTGCGTGGCAAATTTTATCATGCGGCTTGAAAGGAATAGCGTCCGGATCTTTATCCCAAACGATTTGGAAAACGCAAGGTTGGCAGGTAGCCAGTCAAATAGCAGTTTGCCGTTCCAGTCTGCAAGGAACACTTGGTTAAGCGGGTCAAGCCTGCTACTGCTTGAAAAATAGTGCTTCAAAAGCATGTAGATTTTGCCCCACGAGAACATGACCTTTGGCCCAAAGACCTTTTCTTGGTCCGGCACCCAGTCCCGCTCGTGGCACGACAGGTAGAGCCTCGCCTTCTCTTTCCACCCTGCCGGTTTTATTGCAGGCAAGAGCGACAGGTACTTTTGGTAGCGAAAGGTATAGCCAGCGAACAACTCGTCGCCGCCGTCGCCGGAGAATATCGTCTTTTCCCGGCACGCCTCAAACGCGTACGCCTGGTAGAGATTCCAACGCGGTTCCCTTGCTATTTTTATCAGTCTCGGCAGGCCGCTCAGGACGTCGTCTAGGACAACCCCGTCAAAGTCGCAGCCATACGTTGTCGCGGTGTTCCTTGCCGCCGAAACCTCGTCGTCGTCTTCTCCAAACCCCATGCTGACACATGAGACAGAAATGTCGGGCCGGAACTTTCTCAGCATGGCAAGCGTGAGCACAGAATCCACTCCGCCGCTCAATAGAACAGAGACCTTCCTTTCCTTGACGCGTCCAAGGTCTCCTTTTATAATCTCCAGTATCTGCGATTCCACGCTTTTTTTGCTGCCACCGGCTGATGATACAGGATAGAAATCTGATGCGGCAAGTGGCTTCTTGGGTGGCGACCTGAAAGGGTTATAGCGCAACGTAAGGATGTTTGCTATCATGTCATAGTCGACTAGGTCCGGGGTGGCAGCGGCAGCTGATGGCACCGTACTGGAAGACAATGCCGTCCTTATAGATTTTAGCCAACAACTAGTCTTTGTCGAGCTCTACCTGCTCAAGGCGAGTCAATGCTTGCACTATCTCCTTCTGCAGCTGTTCGATGCCCTTTTCTTCTGCCTTGAATTGTTTCTTTTCAGAGTCGTCGCGGACTTTTTCCGGTATCGGCATCACCTGTACGCGCTCTATCACTATAGGCGCGGCCCCGGCCTTTGATATCTCTGCGAGTTTCTGGTCAAGGGCAGATATCCTGTCCTCAAGGAGCGACGCCAGGTTGTTGCGCATGTCGGCAAGCTCTGAATACTCTGCCACTGGTTTTGTAATCGCTATCCTCTCGTTAAGTGCGTCAAGGTCGCGCTTATATTTTACAAGCAGGCGGTCGCGCTCTAGGCGGTCTATCCTCCCGTCCTGCTCGGCTTCGTAGACTCGGGTTATCGCCTCCGAAGCAAGCGTTTTTTCAAACATCAGAGAAGCAAGTTCCGCCTTGGCCTCGCTCGATGTCCTTTTTTCTTGCTGTTGTGGTGGCGTCTGTTGTTCTTGATTGTTCTTCCTTTCTTCTTTTGCCCTTTTTTTCGCCTTTGAGGTGGTGGCTCTGTCGATGATCGCTGCAGAAATGGCTCCCGCTACAGAAGAACCTGCAATGACGGCCAGGTCGCTGGACATCTGCAAAATAGATGTATAAAGAGCTTACAAAAAAAGCTTTGCCAGATACGTACATAGTTAGTTAACTTTTCATCCGGAGACTAGTTACCCATACGGACAATTCCTTGTCGGAATTGGTCGCGCATTAACTTTGCTGCAGATACTATCGAAGTTCGCGGTTACCTACAAAAAAGAAGGAGATCCGCGGCCAACAGTGTCCGTTATCCTTCTGCTTTATATGCATGTCCTGCAATTTCCATAATTTTTTGTAAATTTTCTATAAAAATAGAAACAATTTTGGTATTACCTTTCACCAAGTTCGCTATTTGCTATATCACAGCTTTTTTAGTTTGCGTCACCACCGTCTCCGCTGTTCCCACCATGGCTGTCATTGTCGAAATGGCTGAGGGGAT
>DASZTR010000025.1:0-4057 GCA_035547955.1 Nitrososphaera sp.
TCGATTATCAGTCGAACGCCCCACCAAGCTGAGCTAACGGCCCGTTTGTTTCAAAATTGGGAGCGTTATTTAATCGTGGCTACTTTAAACCGGTGTGCATGACATAAAGAGGCGGCAGATATTCTACATAGACAGGCCCAAGCAGAAAGAATTCACCACGCTATTTAACAGAGCAATAGAAAAAGGTGAACAGGACCGGTACTATACCCTTGAATACGAAGTCGAGGAACCGGAGAGGTATTTTGAAAACGCGTTCTTGGTAAACTGTAATAGATTTTTTGTAAACATGGACTTTCCAGACGACATCAAGACGCCCACAATATACGAAGTTAATCTGGAAACTGAAGAGACCAAAAAGACAAGGCTGCAGCCTTCAACAATAGTGCAAAATGGCCGAATCAAGGCCAAATGGTCCGTCAAAGACGTAACGCCGGGAAGGTCTTTTCGTTTTCAGTGGTACAACACACAAGAGTGTATCACGTATCGGCGGTAAACTTTTAACCTCGTCTTTTGAAAATAGCCAGGGATCACAGATAGGCAAGAAAAAGGTACTCTCCGAATCAGAGTTGAAGGAGTTGGTCATGCCGCAACAGGGCGAGCTCCTTGGCCGCGTGATAAAATTGGTTGGGGGCGACAACATCATCGTAAAGTGCACAGATGGTAAGGTGCGCACGTGCCGCATCAGGGGCAAAATAAAGCGCAGGATGTGGATCCGCGACAACGACCTCGTGCTTGTCGCACCGTGGGATTTCCAGTCAGAAAAGGCAGACATCATATGGCGCTACATTTCGGCGCACGCGGAAAAGATGAAGGCAGAGGGCCGCCTTCAAGGTCTTGATTAAATTGAGAGTCTCTAGCGAAGAAAAAAAGAAATAATAATAATACACTTAAATTATCATTTTTCAGCGTTAAGTCTGTGGGCTGGTAGTTTAGTCCGGTAGAATACCTGCCTTGCATGCTTTTTTGTTGCATACAGCAAAAAGGCAGGGGACACGTAGGTGGTCGTGGGTTCGAATCCCACCCAGTCCACTACATCATAATATGATGTATTTTACATGCAAAAAATCAATAAAAAAAGCAATGCCTGTGAAGCAGACCTTGAGATAGGCAAAAGAGAAAAAGGAAAGGAGGGAGATGTCCTGAGAGCAACACGGCTCCTAGGATGTCTCGCACATTTTTGCTGGGAAATTACGAGGAGCCTGCGGCGGCTACCTTGATTGTCCCCTTCATGGTGTCTGGATGGTACTCGCAATGGTACGCATAGGTTCCAGCGGCCAGAGGCTTGAAGGTAAGTTGGCCAGAACCGTCAGGTGCTATGTCGCCGCTGGACGTGAGCTCCTTACCATTTGATTCTATCACCAGCTCGTGCTTCTCGTCGGTAGGGTTTGCAATCTGCACGGTATTGTCAACATTGGCAGTCATCTTTAACGTCGGGTTTACTCCGCCATCGCTTGTTGACCAGCGGTAGGTCTCGTCTATCTCCTGCGCGCTCATCTTGATGCTAGCAGCAGTAGTAGTGGTAGTGGTGGCATTGCTGCCAGTGGCGTTAGTCTGGTTAGATGCCGCAGAGCCGCCTTCATCTGTGTCCTTCATCTCATTGCCCGTTGCCGTCATCTTCATTGACATCGCGCTCGCCTTTGAGCCGGCAGAAAGTGTGCCAAATATCGGTCCGGTGCCAAAGTGCGAATCTACCTTGTCTGGGCCTATCCAAAATCCTACTACCGCGTTATTGAACATCTTTACGGTAAGTGGCACGTTGTCAACGGGGCCGTCCTTCATGGTCACAGTCGCCGTGCCTTTGAGCACTTTTGTCGAATTTCCTTCCTGTGTCATCTCTGTCGCGTTGAAATTGTATATGCTGTGCGAGTGCGCTGCAGTTCCGTCTGGTTTTACCATTTCAAATTTTGCCACGATTTGGGCCGACGGGTGCTGCGGATCAGAAGAGAGCATCCTGACGAGCCACATTCCGGACTGGATCCATCCGGGCTGGCCGTCGGTCCCCATCTGGACGCTCGCTATCTGCCCCTTCATCAATGAAGAAGAGGAGTTCGTAGTCATCGCCTTGTTGTCGTCGTTGTCGCTTGCCGCTGACGCGTGCTGGACCGCAAGAATAGAAAGGACCAGCGCGGCGCCAAGAATTGCAGCCATAAAGAGCGGAACGGTTGCCTTTCTTGCGTTCATCATTTTTATTATGCGAGAGCCGGCTTGGCGTCGCGGTACTTATAGCAGGGACACAATTCCCATTGCTGAATGCCACTTGTGGGATTGACTGAAACATTATAACGCAAGCTCTCTGCCAGAAAACACGAGGACGGGCAGAAAAAGTGGCGATTGAAAGCTGGCTTGATCTCCTCAGCGCGGGGCTGATCTTCTTTGCGGCCATAATCCCGGCCTATTTGAGCCTGAAGTTGAGGGGCGACACCAGAAAGGTGGCAGTCGCGCTGACGGCCTTTATAGTCGCGCACGGGACATACCACGTCGTGAGGATGCAGGGGCTAGAATCGATGGCAGACGGCGTGTTTGAGCCTGCATCCATCGCCGTCCTGATAGCATTTGGCATCACGTACCTCGGCGTGTCGCGCAAAAAGAAAGGAGTGGCAAGGCCATGACGTCAGAGGCAGGCATGATGCTATTCCCCACGGGCGGATTCACCCTTTTGCTGCTGGCAATCGCCCTTGGGATATTTGCGTGGCTTGCCGCAAAGTCAAGGAGCATCAGGAGCTTCCAGTTCCAGATATCCCTGTTTATAGTCATATGGATCATCGGCGAGATGATAGACGCCCTTCAGGAAAGAGATGGGATGATGACAGTGATGATGCCTCACAGCCATCAGGAGATCGGCATGTACGTGCACGTCTTGGCGATGGGCCTGTTCAGCGCCATGCTGTGGACGAGGTTTTTTCTTTCAAAAAGGAGCGGCAAAAGGATGACAGACGGCCTGCAAGGAGGAGGAGAAGGAGAAGAATAAGGAGAAAGGTGACAGACAGTGTTAGCCAGATCCGAGCGAAAAGAGCCTTTCTGCAGTTTTTTCCAGCATGTCGACGTTGTATTCTATTTCCACGGCCAGCCTGCCGTTCTCATATTTGGCGCTTATCGACTTTAGCGTGCTGCGGAAGAGGCTGAACTTTTTCCCGTCAGGTGTTATCTCTATTTTTTCCGTGAAAAGCAGGTTTTCTTCTAGCATCCACTTGATTTTCCGATAGGCGGTGCTGTGAGAAATGCCTGTTTCCTTGATCACGTCGTTTACGGATCTTGAGCGGCAAGTTGCAGAGTCTAGTATCTTCACCATCTCCTTGTCGGCCATGGCCGCCATGATAGCCTGCTTGAACCTGTCCCGTTCAACTAGCATATGCCATATACCTGCCCTGTATATGAGGGGCTTTTGCTAAATATTTTTTCATTGTAGACTGTGCCAGATCAACAGGTCAGAGAAGAATGTGCCTGCCTTCCAAACGCCACACCGCGCGCAGATGTTGACATGAGCTGGATAGGGGGTGTAGTACTTGGCAGAACGTTCAAATATGGTGCGGAAGGCAACGATTCCTGCAATGGAATACGTCTACGCTGCTCTGCTTCTCCACAAGCTAAAGCAGAATATCACTGAAGATAATGTCAAGGGCGTTGTCAAGGCCGCAGGTGTAACACCAGATGACGTAAGGGTCAAGGCCCTCGTCGCGGCTCTCTCCGAAGTCAATATTGAAGAGGCACTAAAGGCTGCGCCAGTCGCAATGGCAGCAGCTGCTCCGGCAGGAGGCGCTTCTGCGCCAGCAGGCGGAGCGGCTCCAGCCAAGGAAGAAAAGAAGGACGAGAAGAAAGAGGAAGAAGCCCTAGAAGGCCTGTCTTCTCTCTTTGGTTAATAACCAATCTCCCTTCCCTTTTACTTTCTCTATCTTTTCTAGTCTTTCCCCTCGTCCTCTCCCTCTTATTGCTATCTCAGCATCCTAGCAGCCACGCAAGTAGGCGAAAAGACTCAGACTATTGTCAACCATTCTTTTTTAGAGTGCTTTTTTGCCTCCTGGAACAGCGCTTCTGCCTCTTCGCCATATGCCTCGATCCC
>DASZTR010000026.1:0-6448 GCA_035547955.1 Nitrososphaera sp.
GTTGTACTTTGTCTGTACCAGGTGGTCCACCACTTCGTCAAATGATAGGGAATAGTACTTGCGGGGCTTGGAAAACGTGGATAGCACTATACCCTTGCCTAACAGCGAGGATATGTAATGGTAGGTTTCTGTACGGGGCATCGAAAGGTCTCTCGAAATGTCACTCGCGATGGCAGGGCCTCTGGAGACTAGGCGAACAATGATTTTAGCCTCATTCAAGCTCAGCTCTAATCGTGTCAGCTCGTTTACAAGTTCTTGCTTTATTGCTTCAGAGTCGTCCACAGAGTTTCCAAAGTCATCTTGAACGGACAATTGACTTGACATGGAAGTTGCCTTTATCCTATCTGGAACCAAGACTGTATTCTTCCTCTAGGAGAATATTACATAGTATTTAACCTGCAGGAATACAGTGCACAAAACAGACATAAATTTACTAAAAAAAACAAGTCCTGATTTTTCCAGATTGATCATGCTAAAAGCAAGAATTATGCGCCCTTTTCAAAAAAAGAACGCATTGCAATACAAATCAATAAAGATGTACCCTGCACGCAGATGAGATGTTCTAAGCAGAGCTTGCTGCAGGAACGAATGGAAGGTACGATACTGCAGATATTGACGAGGAAATTTGCTGCGTAACTGCCTGCGCAAGGTGCTCATTTTCAATCATTATGTGAAGAGTCAGAACCATTTCAATCGAAAGGAATACGACGGTTATCAGTATGAGGAATTTCAGAGACAGCAGCTTCAATGTATCCCAGTATTCTATTCGTCAGGTTCTAAATGCAAGCACGAAAAAAAAATTACGGCCAGGAGCGAACTAGGGACAATCAAGGTTTCAATTCTACCTTGATTACGACGGTATTTTCAGAAGTCTTGACTGCAGATTTTTCTTGGATCATCATAGCAACCTTTTGGAACAATTTCGAGAGGTAGAGAGACCAATTTAGTCCCATCTCGTGTTGTATTATTATTGTATGCGAGGTACCTTCAACATCATGACGGAACCGAAAGCCAGTTGCCCGGATCCATCTTTCCAGGAATTCAAAAATCTGTTCCACAGACGTTCCCCTGACGATCAATAGGCTTGCATCCTCTATGTCTTGATATACAGACTCGACAAGATGGTCTATCTCTTTTTCACTTAGCTTGTCAATCATGTTTTTAACAAGGGTACGTCTAACAGTTATGAATCCGGCCTCGGCTGCACGAGAATGCCATTCGATGTGAGCAGAGGATATTTGTTGCATCAAGGTATTGAGGCTGACCATCTTGCGTTTGGCTTCGGACGAAAGCTCCATTAACAACTTGGAATCGAATCTAAAGGTAATGCTTTCATTTTTTGAAGCAGTCATTATCGCTAGACATACGTACTAGAATAAGAAGTTTAAGTGCACTGCAATTATTTTCGTGCATGAGACTTTATTATCAAGGTATCTGCTACTCCTAGCAGGCAAGGATTTTCACGATAAGGCATGCTCAATGTTAAGGTGAGCAAGACTCAATTTGTTGCATAAAGAATTACAATGAAAAAGATTAGCCGAACTTCTTGCAAGAGAGCCATGTGTATTTTATTTTACTCAATAGTATCTATAATCAAGAACATTTCCAATATTATCGCAGACTCTACCCAAGCTCCATTGGGTGCAAGCGGCGGATAGTCCCAAG
Organism: Nitrososphaera sp.; assembly: GCA_035547955.1. Classification (GTDB taxonomy): domain Archaea; phylum Thermoproteota; class Nitrososphaeria; order Nitrososphaerales; family Nitrososphaeraceae; genus Nitrososphaera. The sequence continues at coordinate 1,666 of DASZTR010000026.1, forward strand.
TTAGACTATACCGCGCTTGCTTTCTGCATCATCATCAACAACAACAGCAAAATCAACACCGGCAAAAAACGTGCAGATATGTCCATAAGGAGATCGCTTTTACTTTCGTCAAGTGGATGGTTTCAGATATTCAGGGAAAAGGTCAAGGTCTTACTGAAGTTGTCAACTGAACGGCTCACATCATGGCTCATCAGAACTTGTCACAAGAACAAACCGCGGATTTGATGTTCAAAATCAACAGCAGCAGCAATATCATCAAGCTGGATATAACGCAGGAGGGAACAAGGGCGTCCACTGTGACCGCACGGCGAGCACTGTAGTCGGTGACTTTGAATTGACATCCTTACTCACAAACCGTGTAGAGAATCTCCCATAATTCATAAACATGCAGACAGTTTCATGAGCCACTTTTGGCAGAGATGACAGTACAACACACACGGTAGCAATAACAACGATGATGATAACGATAATAATTAATTAGCACATCTGTGCACTGCAAGAGAGGGAGAGAAGTACGTGGAGTTCACGCTTGCCGACAGCCATGCAGAGCAGCTGTCCAGAAAAGAGGTAGCGCAGCTTCTCGCAAGGCCAAACCTGCTCAGGATCGCGTTTTTGGATGAGAGAGGCGAGCCTGTGGTCCATCCCGTCTGGTACTATTACAGCAGAGGGAAGTTCTACTTTGCAACAGACAGGCAGGGCAGGAAGGCTCATGCCCTCCGTAGGAACCCAGCTGTTTACTATCTAGTAGACGAAAACCCGGCCGGCAGGTCGCCGCTTGGAGTCAGGGGCAATGGCACCGCAAGGGTAGTAGACGACCCAAAATACGCGACGAGGGTCACCAGGCGCAACGTGGTGAGGTACCTCGGCACGGCAAAGAGCAATAGTGCCAGAGCGGTGCTTGCTATGGGCCCCGAATCGTGCGTGGTGGAGGTGACCCCAATCAAGATGGCGACTTGGAAGTTTGCCTCCTCTCCTTCTAGCTAGCCCACCGCATTTTTCAGTTCGTCATAGGCGCGCTTTACCTCGTCGATGGCAGCCCCGTCCTCAAGCGTGGTGATATCGCCCACCTTGTCGCCGTTTGCGACGGCCTTTAGCAATCGGCGCATTATCTTGCCCGAACGCGTCTTTGGCAGTTTGTCTACGAAATAAACTTCGTCGGGAGTCGCTATAGGCCCCACCGTCTTGCGTATATGCTCGACTATCTCCTTGCGCAGCAGGTCAGGCGGAGAGGTGACGCCCGCCTTTGCGACGAGAAATGCAATTATCGACTCGCCCTTTGTCGCGTCCGGTCTGCTTGCGACCGCCGCCTCTGCTATAGCCTTGTGCGACACAAACGCGCTTTCAAGCTCCATCGTGCCTAGCCGGTGGCCCGCCACCTTTAGCACGTCGTCGGCCCTACCAAGGAGCCACAGGTAGCCGTCCTTGTCCACGAGCGCATAGTCGCCAGGGTAATAATATCTACCCTCAAATCTGCTCCAGTAGGTCGTTTTGTATTTCTCGTCATCGCCCCATAGCGAAAGGAGCATCCCCGGCCAGGGCTTTCTAATCACGATGTAGCCTTTTCTACCAGGAGCCACAGGATTGCCGTCGTCGTCGACTACCGCCGCGTCGACCCCCGGCACGGCAAAGGTCGCCGAGCCGGGCTTCATGGGAACAAACTCGACGCCGGTGCACGCAGAGAGCACGATGCCCCCGGTCTCGGTCTGCCACCACGTGTCGATTATGGGGCAACGCTCCTTGCCTATTGTCTTGAAGTACCACTGCCACACTTGTGGGTTTATCGACTCGCCTACCGTGCCGAGCAGGCGCAGAGAAGAAAGGTCAAACGAGTTTGGCACTGCATCGCCGTACTTCATGTACATTCGGAGCGCAGTCGGAGTGGTGTAGAGTATGGTTGCGCCGTGCTTTTCAGCGATGGCCCAGTACCTGTCCGGTCTCGGGTAGTCCGGCGCGCCGTCGTACATTATCTCTGTCACGCCGTGCATCAGGGGCGCGTACACCATGTAGCTGTGCCCGGTCACCCACCCGATGTCTGCGGTGCAAAAGAAGATGTCGCTTTTGTTAAAGTCAAAGACCCATTTGGCAGTAGCATACAGATATACGAGGTAACCGGCCGTTCCGTGCATTACGCCCTTCGGCTTGCCGGTCGTACCCGAAGTGTATAGTATGTAGAGCGGGTGCGCGCTCTCCACCATCTCCGGTTCGCAGTACGTCGGCGCCTTTTCGACCACTTCGTGCCACCACACGTCCTTTGGCCCCATCTTTACCTCATTCCCCGCGCGCGGAAACACCACCACGTGCTCTACAAAGGGCGTCTGCACAAGCGACTCGTCTACGACCTTTTTCAGGTCGATGAGCTTTCCTTTGCGGAGGCCGCCGTCTGCCGTCACTATCACTTTTGATCGAGCGTCCTTGACTCTGTCGGCAAGCGCCTGCGAGCTAAAGCCGGAAAAGACCACGGAATGCGTCGCGCCAATCCTTGCGCACGCAAGCATTGCCACCGGGAGCTCCGGCACCATCGGCATGTATATGGTGACCCTGTCGCCCTTTTGCACTCCGAGACCCTTGAGGACGTTTGCAAACTTGTTGACATAGCGGTAAAGCTGGAAATACGTGAGCGTCCGAGACTCGCCGCTCTCACTCTCCCAGATGATTGCGGCCTTGTTCTTGGTGTCGCCCGCAGCGACGACGTGCCTGTCAAGGCAGTTGACAGAGGCATTGAGCAGGCCGCCGGAAAACCACCGTGCAAAGGGCGGGTTCCAGTCAAGGACGCTGTCCCACTGCCGGTGCCAGTCAAGGCCCCGGGCCTGCTCTGCCCAGAACTTGTCTGGGTAGGTAAGCGCCTCTTTGGACATCCTCTCCAGAGCCATGCCGGGCCGGACGGTTATCTTGACCTCGCTTGCCTCTTCATACAGCTTTGAAGGTGAGCTTGACAAATGGGTGTACGTCAACCAGAAGCAGAATTTGTTTTAAAAACGGATCGTTTGGACGGTTGGGACGACGACAGCCGCAATGCGCCTTTTTCTGTTGCTTGCGCGCTGGACGTTTGATTGGGACGATGAGGACAATATTACCAGCTCACGCTGGCCTGTCCTGCGCGATGCGTTGCAATTTATCAAGCGCTCGACCCTTGCGGTTTTAATTGTAAAATCTCTGTACAGTTGGCGTATTCTGTGGGTGTCAGAGTTGGAGAGGACCACTGTGCACCCGAGGTTGTGCAAGCGCATAAATTCGCCGGCAAGCTCTACATGATCCTGCCAGCCAAAGCTCTCGCGTGTATAGTCGACGAAATTTGCCGTCTTGGTCAGTGGCAGGTAAGGAGGGTCAAAGTACACGAAGTCCCCTTTTTCACAAAGTCTTGTGGCATCGGCATAGTTTGCATGTTCAATGCTGACGCCATCGCGGGCAATGATGCGCGCGGCAGAAAAGAGTGCGTCGCGGTTACATATAGTCGGGCGGTCATATGCGCCATGCGGGACGTTGAACCTGCCGGCCCTGTTGACGCGAAAGAGGCCATTGTAGCACGTCCTGTTCAAAAAGATCATCCTTGCTGCCCGCTCGACGTCGCTTGCGGGTAATTTCTCCTCTGCGTCTCGTACATAGTAGTAATATTTCTCCCGCCCCGCGTAGTAATTCCGTTGGTGTTCTTCAAGCACTTCTACCAACTCGCCAGTCCTGTCGCGGACTTGAAGGTACACGTTAATCAATTCGTAATTTGAATCAGAGAGTACGGCCTCAAAGCGTGGCTTTGATTGCGCAAGATGGAAGAAAAACGCGCCGCTTCCAATGAAGGGCTCAAAGTAACGGCCGAGCCTTTCAGGGCAGAACCGGGCAAGCATATGCACGAGCCGGCGCTTGCTACCGGCCCACTTCAAAAAAGGCCCCACGTTTTCCAAGGTGTGATGTTGAGAGATTAATTTTCAAAGTTAAAAGAGCCGTGGTGTAAACAGTACGATCCAGGGCGATCTAAACCCTGACTTGCAGTAAAATAAAAGATACTCCTATTTTTTCAATCTCCTCGATAAAAGTACACATGTATATGCCGCCGATATAGGGGTAGGATAAAGGATAATGTCCTTGCAGCACTATAGTAACAGCAGAGACTTTACTAGAGACGGATGACGTTTTTTGAGGCGAGCCTGATGTCGTCCGGCTTTATCGTCTTTCGGCCGGCGTGCGTGGAAAGCTCTGCAGCCTGTCTGGCTATCCGCTCTGCGGCCTCCTCGAGTACCTTGCGGAGCTCATCTGCAGCGTCGTCGCTCACGCGCTCTGCGCCGGACTTTTTCATTATGCGGTACATGGCTGCAAGGCCAAACTCTGGACCGGAAGAAGAAGAGGAGGATGAAGACACAGGTCAGGGATGACAAGCCGTCTGTTAAAAGTTTTAATTCCTTTCTGCAAGTATGTTTATGCGGAGTCGCTCATTTATGCCGTCCCCCCTACTGTACGACGCGCACGTGCACCTGGCAGATGGCGAGTACTCTGCCTACATCGGGCACGCGGTCTCGTCGCTCTATGCGATGAATATCGTTGCGTGCTCTGTCGCAGTCGACCTAGAAACCGCGCAAAGAGGCTTGCGGCTCTTTGGCACTCACAAAAAAGTGGTAAAGCAGTTTGTTGGCATCCACCCCGAGTTTGCAGCAAGGGAAAACCTTGATGTGTTCTTGCAGGTTGCAAAGGAGAACGTGGCGTCAGTCGACGGCATCGGCGAGATTGGGTTAGACGGCACGTACGAGGCAGAGAGAGGCGTTCCGTACGATAGGCAAATGCACGTGTTCCATGC
>DASZTR010000027.1:0-10440 GCA_035547955.1 Nitrososphaera sp.
CGACGCCTCTGAAGCGATAAAGACGCAGCTGGCCGGCGTCGCGGACAGGGTGATAATGCCGCTGCCGGAGAGGGCAAGGGAGTTCATAGGGCCGGCCGTGCTTGCTCTGAAAGGAGGGCGCGGGGTGGTGCACTATTTTGCCCACATCAAGGCAGATGGCAACAAACAGAGGGCAAGGGAGGCAGGCGCAGAGGATGCCACAGAGGCGTTTGCGCCCTATGCGCACGAAATCTTGGAAACGACCGTGGTGCGGGAGGTAGGGCCGCGCGTCTACCAGATTGTCGCCGACGTGAAAATAACTAGGGAGGGGGAGGAGGAGGAGAAGAAGAGGGAGTAGCGGCCGCATCCTCCTTTGGCGCAGTAAGCATGGTGTATCCGATCCAGCCGAGCACCGTAAGAAGTATTCCCACTGCACCGACCATCGTGAGTTTCATTATTATCACGCTGTACTGCGTATCAAACATGGCATATACATAGGCGAAAAATATTATCACTGCAGCCGCTAAAAGGGCTGCACCTGCGCCCCTGTTGCCCTTTACCGCGCCGCCCATATATGCCGTTGATGGCGACCCGCGCAACTTATCAATCTTTAGGGTAGCTAGTCTTCTTCCTTGCGGCGGACCTTGAACGCGACCCGCACCACCGCCTGGTACTCTACTATCTTGTCGCTGTTGACAATGGCGTTCATTTTCACCACCTCGGCGGTGCGTATGTCCTTGACCGTCTTGGCAGTCTCTGTCACGGCGTTCTGGACAGCATCGTCAAAGCTCTTGGTCGACTCGCCCAGAATATCGATGTATTTGAAAACCATGTTGCTATGTGCGCACGCAGATATCTCACTTTTGTGCTTTTAAACTCACCGCTGCCAGCCGCGATTACAGAAAACTGCTTCTGTTTTTACCCAAAAAGTGGTACTCCGATAAGACTTACATAGAACCTTAGTCTATCGATCAATACTTTGGATTTTAAGAACAGGCTCATCCTGTTTTTCATCCTAATCGCGATTATACCGATCATCGCGCTTTCCGCCGTTTCGACAGTCACTATAATAAAGTTCAAGGACCAGATAGCCAACATCTATTCGGGCTACGTCACAAACGTGGAGTTGCTCTCGAAGAACAAGGGCGATCTGCTGGGGATTAGGTCTGACCTCATCCAGTTTGCCTACTCGCAAGACCTGGCGCAGAAAAAGGCCGGCATATCCCACATGATCCAGCTCAAAAACGGCATCGACTCGACGGCAGGGGACTACAAGACCGTCGAAAACCTACCGGGCAGCTTTTTGCCCGTGGCAGGGGTAGACCTTGGCAAGATATCTGCGGACGAGACCACGCTTGTAGAGACCATCGGCCAGCAATGGAAGGACTATGGCTCAAAGGTGGAGGATCTTGCGATACTCTCCACAGACCCGTCGTTCTCATCGCAGGCGCAGGCGGAGGCGCTGCAGCTCGTGGCGCAGACTGACAAACTCGCCTCGTCTTATGACGCGCTCTTGGCGGTCGACGCGCAGATAGGCGAGGCGTCACGGGCGCAGTCCCAACAGGTGATGCAGTTGGCATTCTTTTACGGCGGCCTTGCATCCGCAATCTCGGCCGCGTGCGCTACTGCGGCTGCAATCCTCATCTCAAAGAGGGTGGTGCTAGGCGACCTCGTCCGCATGACAAAACTAGAGCTTGTCGAGACTACCCTTCGCGACCTCATTGGCGGAGGCTCTGACGCCCTGCTCCAGATGATAAAGAATCAGATGTCGCAGGGAGAGGAAGGCGGAGCGTCTCGCATTGCGGCTGCGGTGGCAGACGTGCCGTCTGTCGTGGTGCCGCCGTCTGCAAGCGAGGACGATAATGATGACATTGTCATAGGCAGGAAAAAGGCCAAGGTCTTTATCGAAGATGACGACCCGTCAGTGGCTGCCGGCAAGCCAAGGTGGGCATTTGCAGATGATGATGATGACGATGATGACATGACGACCCCCAAGCAGAAGGCCACTAATAATAGTAATAATAATGCTGCTGATGCAGCAGCCACTGGCAAAACAAAGTCCCCAGACGGAAGCTCGCCTTTGATGAGAATCGGCGATTACAAGGGCAAGATGGTCCTGCTCAACGCTAGCAGGTTCGGTCAGGCCGCAAAGACGCTGCAGAGCCTGCTTGCAAGCCCGGATGTCATCGTCCTCACGAGGAGGGGGAGCAATGTTTACCGTGCTGCAACAACGGCTTCTGCAGCTGCGGCAGCACAGGGCAAGCCCAGGTTATTGTACGTACTGCAGTCAGCATCACTACCAGCTGGCAGCGAGGGCAAGAGAAATAATAATAACAACGGCTCTGAACGCGTAATCCCGTCGGACAGCGAGGACAGGATGGCCCAGGAGATAGAGTCGATAATCAGGGAAAACCCCGGCTCGACTATACTCATCGACAGCGCGACAGAGATCATATACACGCTAGGCTTTGAGAAGGCGTTTTCCCTCCTGCGCCGCGTGTCCGAGTCCGTCTCGTCTTATGACGACAAGGGCGTTGGCGCGGTCGTGCTTGTAAACGCCAAGGCCCATGAGCCAAGGATAATGGAAGCAATAAGCAACATCGCAAACGACTTTATCGACTAGCTAAATAAAGAAGGACGAATTACGCAGGATGGCATTAACGGCTGGTGACTCCTCTGTTTCCTTGCTTGTTATGATAGGTTGATGGAGCATCTGTACACTTGAAGTAGCTCCATGCTGTAATGGTGTTCCTCTGATAGTACCAAATCGTAACATGGCTGAACTGGCCCTCCCTCACTTACTTACTCACTCTATTTTGGATAAAACCGACATTCTCTAAAGTTCGGATAGTTTGAAAAATCCACATGCACGAGATTCCAAAGAACTAGCACCTTGACAGCATCAATCGTCCTGTCATGATCAAATCCTGTTTCCATTATCAGATACCTTCCCGCTATTCCCGAATAATTTTTGATGATGGTAAAAGCTATCGCCGAGTCCTCGGGCAGAGCATGGATATCCTCTGGCACAGGTATATTGAGATAATTGTTTGTTGTATTATTATTATTCTTCTTCTTCTTCTTTTTCTTCGTTCCTCCATCATCTTCTAGTAGAATAATGCACTTGCGAGCGCATTTTACATTTATGCCAAAATTCTTTTGGAGTATCGTTTGCGCAAGAAAATGAACATGATCCCGTTCACTCCAAGCATTGTTGATATCGCTGTATACCAGAATCTGAGGTCTGTCGGTGGCCTTTGCTTTGGTTCATCTTCTCCAGCGTTGGCAGTAACTACAACATAAGACCAGATTCCACCTAATGTGATAAAAATTAAAACTCCATAGCCGAGACCTTTCACAAATGATGCTTCACTCTTCTTGATTGGCCAAACTCCTGCCAGAATTGGAAGTACGAGAATAAAGCCGGTGGGTATAAACAGTGAAGCCAAAATCATTGCCTTTCCGGGGTTACTGCAATCGAGGCATTCGCCAATCGCAATAATTATCAAATATCCAACATTACTCCGCTGATGGCAAGGAAATACAAACCAACTATTGTGCCGTAGAGTCGGGGTCTGTGCCAGATGTTACTACTGCTGGCGTTCATATAGTTGGTGCTTGCCACCTATCTATGTTCTACCTGCATCCATGATTAATCAAAGTGGAGGAGGTGATTCTATCATCACCTTTCAGGTATTGTAGTGGGGTGGTGCTTCTTTCCCTTGTGCGTCATTTTTCTTGGAGCTAAAGTCTGTTACCAGCTACCGAGCTTTACGCTTTACGATACCCTGTCAGGTTTTTGTGCTCAACATGGGAGGAGGGAAGGGGGTGAGGAGAGATGATACTATTTTTTTTCGACTAGCTAAAAGCAGCACCCTACTACTACCTTCCTTTTCGGGAGTGGAGCTGTCCCCGCTTTTTTTTCAAGTATACCCCATCCAAGGATGGACGAGGATAGAATTTTACAGTACCTACTTGGTATTTTTTGTTTGAAACGCACGTAAAATATTCTATAACGGCTTTTTTCTTTGTTATCGGCTACAAAAAAACTATAGCTAGATGAGCTCTAGCGCCATGAGGTATGCGTCTTCTCCGTCGCGGTAGTACGAGCGCAGCCTCGACTTGGTCTCGAAATGCAGCTTTTCGTACATCTTGACTGCGCTAGTGTTGCTGACCCTGACTTCTAGGTAAATCTCATCAGCCTTTCTCTGGAGGACGCCGTTTGTGCCCTCTAACATCAGCGCCTTGCCCACGCCCTTGCCCCTGTGCTCTTCAAGCACGGCCACAGAGACGACGTGGCCTTTTTTCACAAAGCCCAGCTTGCGGAAATTGGAAAAGCCAAACTCGATCTTGCACATGATGTAGCCTATCACCTTGCCGTTGGTCTCGGCCACGATAAACGCCTCTGGAAGTTCCCTCAATATCGACTCGAAGAAATAATCCGAGTAGTGCTCCGGCAGGGCGGCCATATTGATGTCTATCACCGCTTGGAGGTCGCTGTCCTCGCAGCGACGTATGACATACTCGTCGCCTACCTTCCGCAGGGCGGTCTGCAAATCTCTCTAGATAAACTCTGAACAGACACTATTTAACCTTAAGTCCATAAACAAACTTTATCCTGCAACTAGGTTTCGTCTTATTCTTATGAGTACATGCAGGCATATGCACATGTGTATGTGTATGTATGTGTGTGTGCGCGCACACGCGCGTATATATGTGAAAGTGAATGCGCGGAGGAGACACGACTCTATTATGTAGAGTCACCCAGAATAATGTTTTAATGCCAAAATTGCCAATAGGTTGCTGAAGTGGCAAGCTTTGTCGCAGGAGACTATTCACGGGCGGTTCCGGTAGTCTCCTCCTTCTACCGCATAATAGACATGCAAAGGCACCCGACGGAGGACGCCGTCCGGTTCTTGATTGCAGAATCGGACATTTACTCCTCGTTCCCCAAGCTCATCAGGGAGCTTGCCAAGGTAGACATGATAGCCACTGCCAAGCGCGCCAAGTACGCGTCAAGGCTGATGCCCTCGCTCTCGTCGACAAACCTGACCGTCGATGGCGGCATAGTGGTTACCGTATCTAAAATACAAAAGCAGAGGCAGAAGCGCCGCAGCAAATACCTGCTTTCGCTGCCCGCTGTACTGTTCATAGCTACCCTCACGGTCGTCTTTATCGACGGCCTGTACCGCTCCCAGTCGGATTTTGCCAACGTATTCATCCGCAACCCCGTGCTCCTTGCAGCGGTCTACACGATGTCCCTCGTGGGGATACTGGGCGTGCACGAAATGGGTCACATGATAGCTGCCAAGCACCACGGCATCCGGGCGTCGTGGCCATATTTCATACCGGGCATACCGGGACTCTTTGTGCCGACCTTTGGTGCGATGATCCAGATACGCAGCAACATGACCAACAGGAACGTCCTGTTTGACGTGGGGATTGCCGGGCCCATAGCCGGCCTCCTGGTGACGATGGTCGTGTCCGTGTACGGCTCTTCGATATCGGTGCTGGTGCCGGCCGACAGGGCACAGGAGGTATCGGGGCTGATGTCGATAAATAGCAGCATCCTGATGCAGGCTACGCTGAATTTGACGGGCCATGGCGCCGTGGCCGGCAACGCGATACTGATAATGTCGCCCGTGCTCTTTGCAGCATGGGTAGGATTCCTCATCACGTTTCTCAATCTCCTGCCCGCGTGGCAGTTGGACGGGGGACACCTTGCCAGGTCTGCACTCGGCGTCAGGTGGCACCGAGTCCTGACCTACTCCAGCATCGGCGTACTGGTGGGCCTTAACTATTACATCATGGCCGCGTTCGTGCTGCTCTTTAGCTCGCGGGCTCCAGAAAGCACGCCCCTTGATGACGTGTCCCCGCTGTCGAAAAAGCGCAGGGGGCTCTTTTGGGTCGCGATAGCGCTTGCTGTCCTGTGCGCCCCGCTGCCCGCCCAAGTGTTCAATCTCTTGACCTGAGCAGGGTGATGTCGGCGTCGGACACCGCCAGCGCCTTGTGGCCCTTGCCGTTTCGGGCAAGGAGCTTTTCAAGGGCGTCCTTTGCGCCGGCGTACGTCGCAAAGCCGAGCTTGGCACTGGCGTAATAGTGTGGCAGGCTCGACACGAGGCCCAGCTCGTATTTCTGCCGCAGCTCCTGTATGTACAGCAGGTGCTCAAGGCCGTCTACGTATTGCGTCGTCATGTTCTTCGCAAGCTGCTCCGGCTTGAGCCGGCCCTCGACAAACGCCTGCAGCGCCCCGCCACCGATGCCCTCCCGGCATTCGGCAAGGAGCACGGCAGACCCGCCGTCTCTTACGACGTGGATCGCGTTCCACAAGGAATAGAGCGCGCCGGCAAGGGTCGCATGGGTGCCGGCTTCGCTCCCCGCGCTGATTATTGCAGACCTTACATGGTCGGCTTCGACTGTCGCAGATGCAGCCAGCTGCCCTATTGCCTTTGAAAATGCCTCATGTATGGTGCCGACATGCACGCCGGCGATGCCCCCCGCGCCGTTTGCCACGAGCTCGACTGCCGTCGCAGAAACGTTTTGTATTGCAGACATGGCTATTTTCAGAGGCTCGCCCTGCTCGCCGGGGGCCGGCACGTTGCCTTCCTTGCGCGCAGAAAACGCCTCTGCCATTTTTTCAGGGAATAGGGCGCGCACGAGCGCAGGAGGTGCCCCGGAGAACCCAAATAGCGGGTCAAAGCCGGCCTGCGACACTATGACGACGCTCTGGAATTTCTTTATGCGTTCCTCAAGCGACTGGTAGTCGATGCGATTTATTGAGGGCACCAGCCTCTCTACTGCGGACGATACTGCTGCCGTCGTTCCTGCCGGAGCAACAGCCTGCGGCCCCGGGGCAGCAGCAACAATGGACGCGAGGTTTGCCCGCAGCGCTCCGGCGGCCCTTGAAGGCACGTCCACCGTGATGGCCGTGGCCGGCAAGCCCTTTGCCCTTGCCGCGTCAGAAATGAAAGCGACTGTCCTTGCAACTGCCTTTGAGGATGCAAGGGCGATAACCAGCATGTTGTCGGTTACCGGGATAGAAGAAGAAGAATCAAGCGCCGCCCTGACCTGCTCGTCCGGCATGAGCGGCAACGGAGAAGAGATATGACTTGACAAGTTTTCAAACCTGATGTCGAGCACAACGTCGGTGCCGCCGTACCTGAGCCATATCTCTGGCATGTTTGAATTATCTAGCCCTCCTTTCTCTCTTTTTCTTCTTCCGTATGCAAGCTATCGTCATCGTCATAATAATGACAAAAGATAAAAACGAATCCCTTGCAGATAAACAACGCAGTGACATCTTCATCATCATCGCCATCGCCATCACCATCGCCATCATCTCCTGATTTTATCCTAGAGTTTGCGTCATTTCTGATAAAGAGCAACGCCCTAAAGTTTGGCGCGTTTACGCTTGCAAGCGGCAAGCCAAGCCCCTACTACATCGACCTGCGCATGCTGCCGAGCTTTCCGGCGCACTTTCACCTGACTATTGGCGCCCTCAAGGACGCCGTGACAAAAAAGGTGGCAAGCTTTGACACCTTTGCCTCCGTGCCGACCTCCGGCCTCGTCTTTGGCTCGGCCCTTGCCTACGAGATGGAGAAGCCCTTTGTCTATGTGCGTAAAGAGTCCAAGGGCTATGGCATGAGCAAGCTGGTGGAAGGGCACCTTGCATCAGGCGCCAAGGTGGTCATCATAGACGACGTCGCAACCACCGGCCTTTCGGTGAGCAAGGCGATAGACGCGATAAGGGCGAACGGAGGCGTGATCGAGGACGTGGTAGCAGTCGTGAACAGGATGGAAGGCGCGGAGGAGAAACTAAAGCAAATGGGCGTCAGGCTCACCTCTGTCGCTACCATACAGGACATCGCTGGCGCGCTGCACAAGGCAGGGCTCGTCGACGACAGCACTATGGACGCCGTGGTCAAGCAGATAGCCGCAAGCGGCGGCCTGGAGACCGATTGACTCTGCTAGCTAGGGCACCTGTATATTTACCTGTGGAACCGTGGTCTGTGCAGCAGTCGTCGCCTGGTAGGTCGCATACGGCTGGAGTCCCCACGGCTTGGCACCCAGAAACCCGCTCTCATTGAACACGTTATTTGGGAACGTACGCAGGTTGACGTTGAAATCGCGCACGCCGTCGTTATAGTTGCCACGCGCTACTGCTATTCTATTTTCAGTACCTGCAAGCTCATCCATGACCCTTGTCAACTGCTGGTCTGACTTGAGCTGAGGATAGTTCTCGTAAGTTACCAGAATCTTGCTGAGCGCCTGTTCCAGCTGGTTGCTCGTCTGCACGCGTTCGTTCACAGTAGAGGCCCTCTGCCAGTCGCTCCTGAGCTTAGTGACGTTTTCAAGCACGCTCTTTTCAAACTGTAGGTACGCCTGCGCAGTCTTGACGATGTTTGGTATGAGGTCGTACCTGCGCTGGAGCTGAACGTCTACATCTGCTGCCAGCTTTTTCACGTTTTCGTCCTTGGTCTGGGCCGCGTTGAAACCCGAGAAATACATGGAAAATAGCGAGCCAAAGATTATCGCTATTACGCCAACTGCGGCACCGGCAACTATGATGCTTTTCTTGACCAATGTGGTATAGCCTGACCTTATTATTTGCGCCTACTTATTACTTTTAGCGCCCTGCGCCTCCGCCGCCAGAGCTGCCCCCTCCGCCGCCCCAGCCGCCGCCTCCACCACCGCCCCAACCTCCACCATATCCACCTCCTCCGATGAAATAGCCGCCGCCTCTCCTCCCTCTCCTCCTCCCATACTTTGCGTTGACAGCCGCGATCGCGATAAAGATAACGATGAACGCTGCAAACATTATAGTCCGCGTCGTATTGTCATCGTCGTTGCCTGCCACTGGTCCAGGATGACTGTTGTTGCTGTTGTTCGTAGGTGCTGGCGCATCTGCTGTGCCGCCAGCCTGATATCCTGTCTGCGCACCCAGGGCAAGCACAGTATTGTAAAACGCCCTGTCAAAAGCCGCAGTGCTCCCGGTGTTTTCATATTCTTGCCTAGCAGGCACCAGGTAGCGGTCAAGGATCTCGCCTGCCGTCCCGTCGGTGATGTTGCCCTCAAGCCCCCTGCCGACTTCGATCCTCATAGAGCCTCCGGCGGCGTCACGCTGGAGTGACACCAATATCAGTACGCCGTTGTCCTTCCCGCTCTTGCCTATGCCCTTTATGCCGTCGAGCGTCAATTCGTTGTAGATGTAATTGGCAAGCGCGTCGCGGTCTTGGATTTCAATGCCGTCCTTCTTTATGCCATGGCCAACAAAGCTTGGAATGGTGTAAATCACGATCTCGTCTGTTGTCGCGTCGTCAAGGCCGCGCAGGTATGCATCGATAAGCTGGTGGTACTGCGGCGTGATGACTCCCGCCCTGTCGTAAATATACTCGGGCCGAGAGCCCTGTGCGGCAACTTGGGAAAAAGCAGGGGCGGCGGCTGTTGTAATAGACCCTGCAGTAATAACAATTATCGCTATCTCCGCAGCCACTAAAGCAAATAGAAAAGCCCGGGCCACGGCTGACATTCCAGTGTGAGTGCTAATAACCCTTTACCCTTTACCCTTTACCCTTTACCCTTTACCCTTTACCCTTTCTCCTTTGCTCTTTGAGCCTTGCTATCCTTCGTAGATCATCAGGTTCTTCTCTTCAAGGAGCGTATGGAGGTTGCCGACAGCCCTGTAGACCTCGCTCTCCTTCTTGGCACCGGTGCAGACCAGCTTGCCGGATGCAAAGAGCAGTATCACCGTCTTTGGGTCCAGCATCCTGTGGATGAGTCCAGGAAACTGCTCTGGCTCGTACATACTCCTTGGGAGAACGCGTGCCGCAAGCTCAAGGTGTATCTTGCCGCCGAGGCTTGCAGATGCGACTATGTTCTGGATCTCTATCTGCGGCTCGTTTTCAAGCGGTATCCCGCCCTTTTTCAGCTTTTGGACCACGTTTTTGACCGCCTGGATTGCCATCTTTTCTGACTTTGCCCCGGTGCAGACCATCTTGCCGGAGCTGAAAATCAGAGTTGCCGTCTTGGGCGACCTTAGCCTGAACACGAGTCCGGGAAACTGGTCGGGGTGGTACTCTACATCAGGGAATATCTGGGTGATGAGGTTTAGGTTGACCGTCTGGTTTACGGTTGCAGAAGCTACAACGTTCTCAATGCTGACTATGGGCTTGGTCTGCGGCATATTCCCCTTTATAAAGGGGCGGTATATATACCTGTTTGCCATATTTTGAAGGTTTTTCCTAAAATTTGCAGTAAATTTCAGCCGGCCGATTTAAGTAGTACTAAATAATTCTCTTGCCTTGCCCATTCTTTTTTATGCCTATTCGCCAATGACCTTGACCAGCACGCGCTTTGGCCTCTGGCCGTCAAACTCGCCATAAAAGATCTGCTCCCACGGGCCAAAGTCGAGCCTGCCCGCCGTTATTGCGACTACTACCTCGCGGCCCATGACCTGCCTCT
>DASZTR010000028.1:0-20650 GCA_035547955.1 Nitrososphaera sp.
CTTTTCTGTTCCAAACCACTGGATGTTTAACATGGGTGTCGTAGTGGCATTCATGGGCGCTCTGGCTTATGTGGTCAGGGTGTACGCACGTCTTGTGGAACTGGGTGCAGAAACACCAGCAAAGAACCCATATGTAGCAGAACTGTACAAACTCGCTCTCGAGGGCAAGCTGTACAGCAGGTCCATCCCATAAACGAGAAAGCGGGATTTCGGCTCTATCTATCTGGGCCGCAAGGTCCAGATTCTGCTTTTTCTTTTTTATTACCTCTAAATTACTACTGTCTTTTGTAGACCTAAAACAAAAAATCCGTCTCGGGCATATTGCGCCTCTTTTTCTTTTAAAGTCACAAGTATACCTTCCGCAAATTGATAATTATATGGAGATGTCTACAACGTTCGGAGCCTGTGGAAAAAAGACACAGGTCTACCCCATGCTTTCTGCTCGGAGCCTGCCACATGACCAAGATTGCAATGCCGTGGCAGAAATACTAGAGCGGGTTTGATGCCCACTCGCGCTGCGGCTATTCCCGCCTCAGAGCCACTATGGGGGGTGTCCTTGAAGCGCGCCATGCAGGATAGATGCCAGCAAGCACCGACAGTCCAACTGAAAGTCCCCAGACGGTAGCCATGTCTTGCGGCAGGAACACCGGCGTCATGTTCTGTGAATTTGGATCCTGCGACGCGAAGCCTGCGACTAGCACATAGCCTCCCATGATGCCGACGCCCATGCCTGCCGTGGCGCCGATGACCCCTATGGTCAGTGCCTCGACTAGGAACAGCACTAGGATAAAGCTGTTCTGCGCGCCGATAGCCTTCATGGTTCCGATCTCCCTGATGCGCTCTGTGACGGAGGTATAGAGCGTGGTGATGATGCCCACTGCGCCCACTAGGAGCGCCACCAGAGCGATGCTTGTGGTAAACGAGCTAAAGCCGCCGAGGAACTGATTTATGGTCTCAAGTATCGCTTTTGGGGTGGTGATTCCGATGTCCTTGCCGTAAAGGTGGCGTATCTCTTGTTCTACGGGGTCAACAAATTCGCCAGAATCTGCCACTACAAGGAGGGCGTCATACTTGCCTGCCTTGTGGAGCATCTGGTTGCCTGCAATGCGGTTGAAGACCACCGCGTTGTCAATAGTCGGGTTGCCCGTGGCCTTCATGATGCCAGATACTACAAAGCTGCGTGTCTCTTTGTCTTGCTTGCCGGTGTCGGGGTTGACAAACGTGTACGTGGCGCGAAGTGTCTGGCCTACCACGGCAAACGGGGTCGAGTCGCCCGGCGGGTTGGCCACTTTTTCTGACAGGATTATTGCCGAGGGATCGTTCTGCCGGATGCTAGAGCCATCAAAGAACTTGGTGGTAGGGGCTATTACGTACAACTTTTGCGGGTCGATTGAAAACACCGTGGTGTCGTGCTTTTTTCCCCCTGCCTCCAGAGTTATTGCGCCCTGGAACGACGGGATCACGTCGCTTACGAACGGGAGCGAGCGTATCCTGCTCACAACCGCCTCGTTGAGCGTTATTTTGGGGACAGGTGGCGGGCCTCCTCCAAAGGGGTTTCCGCTGCTGTCTGCCTGCGCGCTTGTCACGAATAACACGTTTGCAGCCAGCTTGCTGAACTGAAAGCTGATAAAGTTGGAAAAACCGGCGGTCATGCCGTTTAGCGCCACCATCAGCGCGCCTCCAACCACTACCATCATTATCGTGAGGGCAGACCGTGTCTTGCGCTCCCTCAGTGCGTCGATCGACAGAGCAAAGATTTCCTTGACGCTCATTATTTTTTGCCTGCCCGCTCCTCTTTTTCTTCATTCTTGCTGTTACTGCCGCCAAGGTGGCTGTCCAGCACGGATTCGATGTCGTCGTCATCGTTATTCCCATTGCCGTCGCCGCCTATCTGCTGCTTCTTGCTGAATTGCAACGTATGCTTTAGCTTCGACTTTCTCCTTGCACGTATTACTATTACTGCGATCACGATCGCGGCAACTATGCCTGCGGTGACGCCTATTATCATCGCCGAACCTGCGGCTTGTGCCTGCTGCGCATTGTTAGCCGGCGCCTGTGGGACAAAGTTGACGTTGGCCTTGACATCGAGCGTGTGCTGCTGCCTGAGGCTGTCCTTGTACTGCACTCTCAATTCCACAGGGTACGTCCCTGGAGCAGTGTTGTTGGCTATGTTGATCGGTATGCTAAACGGGAGGGGCGAGTTTGCCGTCAGGTCGCCAAGGTACTGCTGCGGCGGCAGGGAGCTTGCAAGACCGTTTGCGCTAGTCACCTCTACCGTTGTAAAGAGCGCAAGCACGTTTCCTTCATTGAGCAGGTTGCCGGATACGTTGGGGACACCTCCGATGTAGTTCACGTCAATGTCGTACGCCTTGACGCTTATTTCGCCGTCTACGTACGTGCCGATGTCAAACGTCTCTATCTGCGGCTGGCCTGATGTTATGCGCTGCACAGTGAGCTTGAAGGTTGCTGCCTTGCCTATCATGTCCGTCGATGAAAACGCCTGAGTCGATATCTCTTTACTTGCGCCTGGTGCAAGGTCGCCAACAGTCCAGCTGGTCTTGCCGAGGATCTTTATAGAGTCTGCGGTCGAGCTTATCGAGGCCACCACGTCTGATAGTTGCTGGCTCCCGGTGTTTGCAATCGCTATATTTAGGTCAGCTATCTTGCCTGCAGTCATTATGGAAGAGGAGTTGCCGACGAGCCCCACGCTCAGGGGCGAGCTCACGGACTTTGGCAGGATGATGAGTCCGACCGGCACTTCTGAGTCCTTTTTCTCGCCGTACGAGTTGCCGTACGTTATGTCCAGCGGGATGGTCTGCAGCGTCTCGCTTGCAGAGTTGCCTGCGTAGAGCACCGGTTCTATTGTAATGGAACCTCCCGGCGCAACCGTCCCTATCTCAAACGACTTTTTGCCTACTGCCACAAGCGATGCCTGCTGCGTCGTGGGGTTGACACCTGATGATCCTGGGACAGTCACTACGACCCCTGCAGCTGGCGCGCTCCCGATATTTGTTATCTTTATCGTCACCTTGCCAGAGCTTCCCGGCGCAACCCCTCCTTCCGACGAAGCGTCAAGGATGACCCTGCCGGTGACCTTGAATGGAACGTTGATGTCTGCTGTCCTTGGCAGGCCTGTTTCGAGCGTCTTGGAATACTCTACCTTCAAGCCCGCGGTGTAGTCCTGGACCGACGTGCTGTTGGAGACGTTTACTTGGAAAAAGAGCGTAAACGTGTTGCCTGCAGTTACAATGCCGTTGTACGCCGCGGTAGCCTGGCTGGATCCGAAGGGGGAAGAGGACGAGGAGAACCCTGACGGGAGAGAAAGGGTTCCTACCACAGAGGTAATGTCTGAGAATCCTCTGTTGACGAGCGTCACAGCGAGGATGGACGACCCGTCTCCCGGCGCAACTTCGACCTTTGAAAGCGGGGTGCCTGCCGGAGGCGCCGTCGTCCTGTCAGTCCAGAAGGCGTCAAGGAACACCGGCCCGCTCAGGTTGGCGTTTACAATATCTGCTTCGCTCATCTGCGCGAAGGCTCCAAGGGGGGCTGCTGCAGCAGACAACAGCACAGCCGCTATTATTGCTATGGTTAGATGAGGGATAACCTTGCCGTTATTGTTATTGTTCTTCAATTATTTACTACCTCTTTTTCAACCCTGCCGTCGCGGATGTATATCGCCCTGTCGCAGGCCTCTGCCAGCTCTGGGTTGTGCGTGACCATCACTATGGTCCTGCGGAACTTGTTTGAGAGCATCTTTAGCAGGTCGAACACCTCGTTTCCTGTCTTGGTGTCAAGGTTTCCCGTCGGCTCGTCGGCAAGGATTATCGCCGGGTCGTTCATGAGCGACCTTGCGATTGCTACTCTCTGCTGCTGGCCACCAGAGAGGTTGACCGGCTTGAAGCCTGCCTTGCTGCCTATTCCGAGCACTTCGAGCAGCTTTTCAGCCCTCTTCTTGCGCTCGTCACCCGGCATGCCTGAAAGGATCCCTGGAAGCTCGACATTCTTGAGGACCGTCGTCCTGTTTATCAAATTGTATGACTGGAAAATAAAGCCGATGAGGTGGTTCCTCATGGTGGCCAATTCCGAGTCTGCAAGCGCAAAGACGTCTATGCCGTTTATGTAGACCTTGCCCGAAGTAGGCTTGTCTAATGCGCCGATGATGTTGAGGAGCGTTGACTTGCCGCTCCCCGAAGGCCCGACTATGGCCACAAACTCGCCTTTTGTAATCGAAATGTTGACGCCACGTAGAGCGGCGACCCTCCCCGCCGCTGAATCAAAGACCTTTGTCACGTCGTCTATTTTCATGACTATTGCTGCCTTGCCACCTGCATTTGCATTTCTACTATCGTTTCCAAAAGCAGGGTCTCTGGTGATATCCAATTATATTTATAGAAAGAGATTAGTGGTAAATAAAGATAACTGACTGGTCAGTCAGTTTTTTCGTACCGATCACAGTGATGCTTTTTTCCAAAGCAATAAATACACTTTTGCTGTGCAAAATATACAGTAAAAAGAAAATGCCCGTAGATCCCGTATGCGGCATCGAGATGGACCAAGAGCTCGCGGTCTCTCATGAGCACAACGGCAAGACGTACTTTTTCTGTTGCGAGGGATGCAAGCGCATATTCATCAAAAAACCAAACAAGTACTCGTCAAAATAGCGCAGTAGGCACCACCGGAAATGCGCCGCAAGTCCTGCAGAATTTTCCCACCCATTCAAAACAGCCACTGCACTCTGGGCAGGACAGGCTGCATCCTCTTTCCTTTGCTTCTTCTCTGGGGGGCGGGTTATAGCTGCGAAATATTGCGTAATAGTGCAGGTGTTCCTTGCTCCTTAGCCTTACACCTTCCAATAGCGCGGTTTTGGCCCTGTTTGAGTACGTAGAGTCGTCTATCCTCTCTTCAACGTATTTGTAAAACAGGTCTGTGCCTGCGCCCTGCTCCTGGGCCATCTTTTTGCGCCATGCAAGCGCCCCAATGTCCCGCTCGAAGCATTTCCGCAGGGCAAACTTGCCCCACCTTTCACCGTCCCGCTCGCCCACCTTTTCCTCTACGGGGATTGATTTGGCGTATTTGGAAAATTCGCTGTCAAGAAACGGTGCCTTGACCTCCACGCCGATCCTTTCGCCAAGTACCTTTGAAGAAAAGTGCATTACCTTCCACAGGCGCGCAAGCTCCTTTGCGAGCCTTTCAGGATTCCAATAGTAGCGCGACAAATAGTTGTACCCTGCAAACAGCTCGTCGCCGCCATCACCTGTCACTACGGCACGGTGACCGTCTTCCTTGGCATGCTGCATGGCGGCAAGCGCGACACACGAATTGCGCACCTCTATTGGGTCAAACGTCTTGAAAACTTGGACTACTGTATCTACCAGCTCGACCATCTTTTCAGGGCTAAACACTGCCTCTGCATGTACCTTGCAGTACTTTTGTGCAACCTGCCGGGCGTAGGCAAGGTCCGGCGCGTCCTTGCCAAGGGCCGCAGTCACGCAATACTGTGGCTTTAGCACGCTTGCGATGACTGCGCTATCAAGCCCGCCTGACAACAAGAGCGCGTCGGCGCGGTTTTTCTCTACCGCTCTTGCAAGTCTCTGCACAAGTTCACTACATTCCAGCATGAGGTAGTTTGCATGTGCATGAAAAGGGAGAGAGGGATATTTTTTTATCTGTTTCAATGATCGGAGTAATGTATTTTCGTCATTGAGGATTGGAGAAGTATCTAGGGCGCTAGGCCATAAGCGCGGCTACTCCCTCTCCCCAGCTCCACTTTTCTTAATATGCTGTTACGGTAAAGGCTATTTTCCGATATGAAAGCAAGAGTTAGTTATCTTAATAAAAATGACCCCGAGGCTGTGGAAATAGTCTTTATGTCCGCCCTTGATCTGCTCCGCAATCCTTATCATAACGTTGCCAATAATGACAAGGCTGTTGTACAAACAGGACATCCTGTGTGCCTTGCCGACGCTTGCCAGAAAAAAGGCGGACAAGGAAATGGCAGAGAGGCAGTTGATGCAAATGACCTCCTGCCGCAGTACAAAGAGCCGGCCATCCTGTCCCTTTGCTTTCCTTTCGCACTAAAGACTGATCAAGTCAGGGCAGTAGAAGCTTGGATGTCAAATGGACAAAGAGGGTCTCTCATCTATGGGAGTGGAACCGGCAAGACCGAAATTGCGTTTGAATGCGCAAGGCAGGCTGCCAAATGTTCTGGAAAGCCGCATTTTAACATCCTTGTGGTAGTGCCAAGGATTGTCCTGATAGAGCAGAATTATCGCAGGCTTGTCAAGTACGGCATCCCAAAGGAAAGGATAGGGAGGTACTTTGCGGAGCAGAAGGAAATTCGCGAGATAACGCTTACCACATATTATAGTATGAAGAATGACGCCTTTTCTCTGGCAAGGGATGCAGACATGATAATCTTTGACGAGGTCCACCTTGCAAGCAGCACAGCACGCGCGTTCAGCAAGGTATTTGAAGTCATATCAAAAAAAGAAAATAGCGGCAGAGCAAAGTCTCTACTTGGGCTTACAGCTACCATAGACGAAGGCGACCCGCGCAACCTTGCAATTATGGCCATTATCCCTCCAGTCAGAAAATACCTCATTAAAGATGCGGTACGAGACGGGCGCCTGGCCCGGCCTATCATAATTCCGTCAAGGGTGACATTGACAGAAAAAGAGCAAGAGACCTATGACATGTACACTGCAAAAATTAGGAGGATTTCGGCCAGACTCAAGAGGTATGATTTTCAGGGCATGATGGAGCTGTTAAAGGCCGGTGGGTTTCCAAGCTGGCAGGCAAGGGCATGGTTATTAAACGTGCGAAAAAGAAAGGCGCTTTTAGCAATGGCTGACAACAAGATATCAAAAGCTGCAGAACTGATCGCAGAAAAACATCGTAACAAGCGTAGGGTGATGGTTTTCAGCGAGACGTTAGAATCCGTCAGAAAGCTAAGACAGGTTCTGGCAGACCAGGGAATAAGATCAGTAATTATTGACGGCAGCATGCCATCGTTTAAGAGGCAGCGGATCCTGTCGCAGTGGGGGACCAATTTCTATCCTCTTCTTTCCGTGCACACGTTGGAAATAGGCTACGATGTGCCAGAGGTAGATGAAGAGATAATTCTAGCATCGACGTCGAATATGAATCAGGTTGTTCAGAGGATCGGGAGGGTGCTGCGCAAAATCCAAGGCAAGGAGCATGCCTTAATACATTTGGTGTACGTGGCTGATACCAAGGACGACGGCATGTTCTTGACGTTCAAGAAGGCAATAGAATCTGCATCGGACCAAGAAGATAGCGGTTGCAGAAATGATAATGATGACTATGGTGGTGGTGAAGGTGCTGCTATTGGTGGTAACGATAATTATACTGGCAGCAGGATTTCGAAACTTCGGCATGCGTCAGTGTGTACGTAAAAAAAGAGCTGTTGCAGGCTGCAAAAATATGCAAAAAACTTAGGTCGTAATTGGCCGCCGGGGCCTACTTTCGCACATGGCACACCTGAGGATTTTTGCGCACTTGGGGTCCAGCCACTTGTTGCATAGCGAGCAATAGTGTGCGTCGTACTCTTTGCTGTATTTTTTCCCAGTCCTGCGGTGTTTCTTGCAGCTGGCCATACCTTCTTTCACTTTTCGCCTGCCAATCTTTGAAAATTCCTAGTCCTGAATGTACAAGCTAAAGCACTTCATTTGCAGATGCAAATTTTAACGGGCAATAGCGGTGCATATATCCCTCTCTCACTAAATCACTTTTCCGGATGAAATAAACCGAGGATATTATTACAAATTGGCAAGACTCCGTCCTCTCTTTTCTCTATCTCTACTTCAATGCGCTCTACCTGGGTTGACCGACATCTTGGATCCTGTATGATGTGTCTTTGTGTCCTGCCTCTCTAGCTCATTCATATCTACTTCTCTCCTGACCTGGAGATACTGCTCAAGTTGCGTCCTTAGGGCCTTCATATCCGCCTGATGTTTCTTTTCTCCTTTGGTTTCTGGTTTCCTAAAGGCTATGATTTTTCCCTCAAGCTCTACTAGAACCTGGTCAACTCTGTCCTGCGAGAATCCGTCCAACGTATCCCATAGTTTCATCAACGTGATGGCATATTCGTTGACACGTCGGCTTTTATTGGCAAGAATCCCTTCGGCCTTTATGTGATAATCAAGTGCAGCATACTTCCAGATACCCTCAAGCTGCCAGATAAGATCCTCTAGGGCTATTTCTGGTGTGTCTACCGTCGTCGTAGTTGTGGCGCAACAAAAAGTGTACATATGTTCTTCCTTTACAGTTGACATTTACGAAAACGGCATATTAAGAAAGGTGGAGCTGGGGAGAGGGAGAGAGGTACTCACGCGTGTGTACTTGCCTTTTCGCTGCACATTTTCAAGTCTCTTGCTATTTCACCGGTGTTGTCGTCATGCATGAATTCTGCATGGATGAGTGGACCGTGATGTGAACCGCAGTATGTCTGGAACGTGCTCTTTCTTCTTGCTGCCTCTTATCCTCCGGGGCGCGGCCCTCATTATCATGCCGCAGCATGGGCAGCGCGGCCCCAATGTAAATGACCTCTCGCAAACGCTGCACCACCATCCTGTGGAATAATGTGCAAGTTTTTGCGTAGCGGAAGGGTGCCTACGGCAGATGTTGCGGCAAACCAAAAACTCTTCAACTAGTTTTCCAAACTTTAATCTAAAGGAGTTATTGAATAACGAGGTGCTTGGCTTGGTTCTATTGGGGCTTTAGGAACATATGCCAAACTCATTTCCTTGCTATATGTTATTAGTATTGGAGGTTTTCCTTTTGGCTAGTATGATTTTTTATTGCTCGACGGCAGTTTCTCGCAAAAGAATCTCTCATTAAAGATATGGGCGCTTTGGTGCAACGTGACAGACAATGTAGCCAAATTCGTGGACTGGAGTGAGCTGATGGGCAAGGAAGCCAGAGGCGTGATTGACGAAGTATACCTTGACGAAGAAGTCCTAGAAATAGGGAAAAGTTATAGTGACGAAAATGGGGCGCCTCGATACAAACACTTTTTACATTCCAAAATACTTGGCACAACGCTGTGACGGACATACGCTATGGTTTAACATGTCTGAGGCACAAAAGGGCGATTTCAGGCCCTCTGCACCGCCTACATACGGAGAGTATGCGCGCGCCATAGTCGAAGGTGCTCTTGCAGACATCGAGTCGCAGTTGCGTGTTGCAGATGCCTATGCACTCTGACGTTGTATATTATGCAAGCGTGCATTTAGACACAGATACAAACAAACGTTTTTCTTTCTTGTTGTTGTGACTGTTATGCGTCTAGATGCCCCTGACCAATAAATAGGACAGCCATTGGTTCTCATGCAGAGAACAACTGGCATACAGAAGATCATAGCTTGACGTACCTGCGATTGCTTGTTGGAATTTTTTTCTTCTTTTGTAGGCTGCATCTTGTGCTGCACATGTATGTGTGTGGTATCGTAGGTACATGTATTGCAGTATCTTCATCCAGGATCTCCTCTTTTTTCCATGCCCGGCGGTTTATGCAAATACATACAAAAATACGCACACGCACGCGTATTTGTAACCGGTATCATCGGGCAGCATATCAAAGTACGTTAATGCCTAACTATTTTATTCTATTTCAGTCAAATTTTAATTATGATAAATGACAGTCTTCAGAATAACAAGAAACGTATCAGTGAGCACGGGCTAGTCAAGGATCAGCCGAACGAGTTTCCGCGCCAAGGCAATGAAAATCCTCCTATAGGACTTGTAGGCAACGCGGCCACGGAAAAGAAGAAGAATAGTAATGATAATTGTACTCTGACCGTCGGGGATAACACTCTTGAGAAAGAAGGAGAAATAATGGGAAGGGATATTCATAAACGAGTAAAAGAAAACGAGGATTAGAGTTCGACCAGCTCCAATCTGGAGAATTGGAAAAAATAGTAGCCTACATCTCTTTCTCTACTTCTTGGCGCCTAGAGTCCTGTTCTTGGCCCTCATCTGGTGGCTGTGGCACTTCCTGCATCGTTCTGCATCAATGTTGTTCTTGGATCCACACCTGAAGCATATCTTGAAGTATAGCCTGCGCTGCTGGGCTATCTGTTTCTTGAAGGCATCAGAGATTGGCATTTTTCCTTAACAATACACACTCCTTTTGTATTGTAAATGCTCTCATTACTTTAATGACTTACACACATCCACCCACATGCTAGCCTCATCTTGAGTGGTGCCTTAAGAAAATATTTTGGCTGCAAGGACATCGCGTCTCTTTTTCTTTTACTTTGCGCTCCTCTCCATTTAAAAGCGGTCGCAAATCCGTGCTCTGGGTAACAGGAAATTGAAGCAATGAATCCCTCTTATCTACTGATCTACTGTGGCCTTTGTTTCCTGCTCAACCTTCTGACCTTTATCACTGTACGCCGTCTTGTAGTCCTGTAACATTGACTGCTTTAGGTTGTCTGCCAATTCTGCCAATTCTTCATTGTTGTTGAGTTCTGTCTTTCGTCTTGGATCGACACCGAGCGAGCGCAAGTCGGCAATGATCTCCTCTTCCTTTGCATCCTGGACATGCTGATGCTGCCGCCGTACCATAGACTAACCGCGTGACCATACCTGATAAAACTTGCTAAACTGTTTCTGCTGATAGGAGGAAGATGTGTATCTGTGCTATGTGCAAATCTGTAGGGGATTTGCTAAATTTATGTATGTACTACCATGCGTGTATACACATGAGCTTTATTGGCGATTTTCCAGGTTTATGGCACATAAAAGTGTGAAATGACATGGAAGGAAAAACCTTCTTGGCAGTATTGTTTACGCTACTATTCGCGCGCTCGCTCTTTTTGGATCTCTTCGCTTTGCCTAAGTTGTGAACCAATGGCGGCACCGTGAACGCTTACATTGTGGTTCACCAATGCGGAGTGCGTGGTAAAAGAGGCTCCGCATTCCTCGCAATCATACTTTTTGCCTGTCGTTTCAGACATGATGTTATTAGGCGCCAGTTATTTTAAACAGTTACAAACGGCATGCCAGATCTGACATAAGACCCTCTGTGCGGCCTTGAACCACAAAAACATGTGGTTATGTGAAGAGTAGTATGTACGTCTCGTTAGATTGTGAGCTCTTCACAAGTGTGAGGCAGCCAATTTTCGGACAAACGCAAAGTATGGCCTCAGACTCGTATATGATACGTGAGATCAGAGGGGGTTGGTAGAGGGGATCACCAACCCGCCCCTGATGAGTTATAAACGGACGGCGCGTGTATGTGTATATCGTGCATGCCTAACCGTGTGTGTGTGCATGCACACTCGTTACTGCGAGGGCTATTCGTTTATCATTATACGCCAAGAACTAAAACAGTTTATGCGGATTTGAAATATCTTTTGCATTAAAAGGCTTTTATTAGAATGCAAATGCGTTCTCATCAAATGGCTATTGCATTGCAATTGTTATGGCGCGATGTACACCGGAAATTTTTTAGTTCCTTTGTGGCTTGAATAATGAATGTCTCGACCCGCTCATGTTAGACCCATAACAATCCGAAAGCACGTCATAAAGGAATTATGTGACCAGTGCGAGAACATCGCCACAACGGAAGCATTTTTTGACCTCCATGACATAGTCATTGTCCGAAGGTACTGCGATGACTGTCTTGCGACTGCGGATTATGATAGCCCTTTTAGATAATTGCCTTGTCAAAAAATTCGCCATTCGCTATCATGCAACCTGATATCCGTGAAGACCAGACACCGCGAGTTGCTTCCTCGCTGTACCTTTCTTTGTGGAGATCCCTCGCCTGTTCGTTTTGTACCTCATTCACTCGGTAGATTGTATATTATTGAGAGTGTACATATTCATACGCTCTACTGTCAAAACCAATGGTAGTGCAGCCAAGCTACCTAGGATTAACCTGACATATTGCCCCTTGTAAAAAAGAAGAAGAATCAAAAAAAAGAGGTGCTGGTGGTAGTCACCAATGTCTAGCCGCCTTGTAGGTTGACCTTTCCATTCTGGAACAGCTCATTGCCGTTCTTGTCTTTTATCGAGTCAACTACCCCATAGATCCCTGGCGCGAAATGCCCTTCCGTAAAGTGGTTGCCAGTTTTGGCTTCATCTGTAGCTATGTAAAGGGAGTGCCATTGGTTTATCATCACGTTAACATTCGTATCAGCCCACGTCTTGGTCCCATTTGCTGAAATATCAATCGTTCCTGGGATTGAAAGGGAAGAGCTGGAACTTGCTATCTCTAGCGGGGCGGCCACTTGCGACCCTGTCTGGTTATGGATCAGGGTTGTCGAAAGAGATTCATCTGTAACTCGGAAGTTGGACAATCTGTGAGTGTGATAACCAGAGCCATTTGAGTTGACCATTGTGATGTTTGCGTCAAACGACCTGGCAATACCATTTACAACTTGGAGGCTCCATCT
This sequence comes from Nitrososphaera sp., assembly GCA_035547955.1. Taxonomy (GTDB): domain Archaea; phylum Thermoproteota; class Nitrososphaeria; order Nitrososphaerales; family Nitrososphaeraceae; genus Nitrososphaera. The sequence continues at coordinate 12,423 of DASZTR010000028.1, forward strand.
TCCAGAAAGCACTTCCGGTGAAATTACATTTCCTGTGTTGTTTGATCCGGCTGCCCATGATGCAATCGTGCCCCCTACCGTGAATGTTCTAATGTGAGAACTGTTGCCATTTGCAGAACCTGCTGTGCCAAGTGCCTGAGATGGTTGCTGCTGTTGTGCCTGCTGCTGTCCTGTCTGGTTGCCAGTAGCTGTTGCTGCATTAGTGCTGCTATTCTCTGACGCTATCTGGATGGTTCCTGTCAGCCAAGGATGGATCCTGCAGAAATATGGAATAGATTCATTTGGTTGCCCCCTTACCGTGACTGTAGCGTTCTTTCCTGCGCCTATTACGCCAGAATCAAACCCTGATTGTCCCTGCCCGGGGACTCCTTGCACCGCTGTGTGAGCAACATTGTCATCGTTGACAAAGGTTACGTTTGCCCCACTATTCTTAACAGTTATTGGATCGGGCACGACAGGATGCACTGCCGTCTTGTCTGCCGCCCCTCTGGCAAATGTGACCATGTACTCTACGGCGCTTAGGGGTAAGGGTTCTTTTGGCCTTTCTACGTCTTCATGGCTAGATCCACCCTCCACTCCTCCCGATATGGTTCCTTTAGATTTGTCTGCATTGTCTTCCATGACCGCCCAAGCATACTTGGCTTCTGTTGTTGTGGCAATGGTGCCGATGGTGATGACCATGACAAATGCGAGCGGTATCACTAGAATTTCCCTGCTATTCTTCCTTGGGATGAGCATGGCAAAATTATGACATCATCATATTAACGAGATATGACTCTAAGTGCGAATAGCCCCGCTTTTATTTCAAATCTACATGAAATGATCGCCAACTTGATAGGGTAAGGAGGTAAAGAGGTAGAATAAATCCGCAGAGTATCCGATTGTAGCATTTTTTATCTAAAGAAAAACACACGCACGTATACACATACCTACGAGCACCTTGACCTTGTGTGATGCTGTACACACACAATCATGTGTCGATGAAGCAGTAGCATTAGAATCGGGACAGGAGGCTGGTGCTTTTCAAGGCCACACAGCCTCATTTTTCTGCCACGACTTGATTCTTTGGTTGGGGCAAAAAGGTGAATCACACCTTCTGACAGCGATTCTGGATTATCCAATAAAAGAGTCCGGTGTACTTTGCAATTATTTTTTTGATGGCTCTGTTGATAGGTCAGTATTCTAATTTGCTTAGGCAATACTAAAATGAAAAATGCAGTGGGCCTTTGCACGCGCATAAAAAGCATGCAAAAATGATGTACTGCCTATCCTAATTGAACCGCGTATGGAGAAATTGTACAACCGCTGCCTCTACAATGCCTATTTGGAAAAGTATTGGAATGATCTTCATTGTCCATACTTGTATTGCTGCCTGCGTTGATGCATGACAAATTTTTGCACTTATAGAAAGGACGCGCAGCAAGATCACGCAACTCCTTAGTAATTTAAGGTGCACAATGACTTATGCTCTGGCAAATCGTCTCTGCACTTGTCGCAATAATCATTATTGTACTATTGTTAAAGTTCTTGCTTGGCATACTCTAGAGGGGTCAGTTCAGACCCATCTCCGACGGATCATCGAAAGCTCACCATAATTATTTTGTATTTTCACACTAGGAATGCAATATACTCATACACGCTCAATTTGCTGCAAAAAAAATATTTTCTTTGTATGTCTTGTTGCTAGATTTGTGCATGCATCCATGCATTACGCATTATTGCCATTTGGTAATATTATTGCAATGTACCCTTGACCCTTTTATTTCCTGTAGCCAAAAACAAGTTAGAAGGCGTCGTTAATTCCACACTCCAACACACCTTCGCGCCCCGAATAACGGGATCAGGCTAGCTTGGCGCTCTGTCATGGCATGCGCGCCAGCTCCCTGACCCTTAACTTACTGAAAAGATGTGTATGTATTTCTCTTCCCTTGCGCTCTGAATCCTATCCTTTGATCTTGAAATGAATCTCCTCTCTCCGCATCTTCAAATGCGCTAGATATGCGTCGAATGTCATTATTATTAGATCTACAAATATTCTCCATGTCCAATAGCAATAGAGAAGACGCGCTAGACTTTGTGGATTGGGATGAATTGAAGGGGAAAGAGGCCCGGGGAGTCGACAAAAAGGTTGATCTTGGAGAGATCCAGGGAATCGGCAGGGCATACGTCGTGACGAAAAAAGGCCTCGTTGGTAAGGACAAGTTCTACATTCCAAAGACCTTGGCCCAGAAATACGATGGGAAAACCGTGTGGTTTAACGTAACGGAAGAGCTGAAGGATGAGTTCATTCATGAGAACCCCCCAACTGACGAGGAAATTGCAAAATTCAGGACGGCAGATTCGCCGACCTTCGTCGATGACAAAGTAGTGGTGGTTTCAGAAGAACCCTTGGTGGAAGAAAAGGCCGTGGTGGTGCCGACGACGGTGACGGCTACCGGTTCTGATAGGGGATCCCCTATAAGGGACTGGGATAGCATCGTCCACAAAACCGTCCGGTTGATGGACGGAGAGCCAATTGGTAATGTCGTAGCACTCTACCCAGACACAATCCATGTCGAGACCGAAGGATCAAGGATGGCATATGACATACCAAAAAGCGAAATCGAAGGCTTTAACGGTGCAGAAATTCGCCTAAAGGCTCCAATAACCGACCTTGAACGGTATGTAAAGCGCGAGTAAAACGGTTTTTTAAAAGAAGAAAGTCGTGGGTCGATCAGTCAAATAGCCAAAATGATTGCGTGGTTATGTAAATGTGCGCGCAAATAGGCATATGTGTGCGTACACTCGGTAGCAAATGGGTAGCCACCAACAATTCGCCTTTTTCTTTTGCCAATTTTTTGGAGATTGCTGAGTAATTTTTAATGTCATTATCAATAACAAGAACAATAATCAGTACAAATATGGACGTGTGCGAGAGTGTGTATATGATACGGTAATTGTGTTGTATCTGTGGTGTTGTTGCCGCCATGATACGCGATGCTGTGCCGAGTGCCTCTTTTGCGATATACGTGCTATGGAGAGGGATGAATAATTGTTTACTTTCTTACAAATTGGGGGTAAGGTGGGAGAGGAAGGAACTGATCGCCCGTGGCTCTCTTTTGTGCTTTCCTCTTTTTTTTTGCTATGCGTTGTGGCTCTTGCTGCTATTATTATTATAGTCTTGACTTCCATCATGTGCCTCTGATGGCGGCGCCTCGCAGAATTCTGTCAGCACGCCGTTCAGCGATTTGGGATGGATGAACGTGATACGCCTCCCGTACGAGCCTGTGCGCAGATCGCCCACCATCCTCATGCCCTGCGACTTTGCCCTGTCCACATCTTTGACAATGTCATCCGCAGTTATGGCGATGTGGTGTATGCCCTCGCCTCTGTCCTGCAGGAATTTGGAAATAGGGCTGTCCTGCGACGTCGGCTCCATCAACTCTATCCTGGTGTCTTCAAGCATTAGCATGGCAACCTTGACCTTTTCGTTGGGCACTGTCTCTATCTCTAGGTGGTCGACATTGAGGATTTTCTGATAGTTCTTCAATGCCTCGTCGACGCTATTGACTGCGATAGCGATGTGATCTACGCGCATGGGCTTTATTCTCACGCCTCCATCTCATGTATATTTGTATTTCTTAGAACGAGATCTTGGGCTCGTACCTTCCAAAGACCCCGCGTAGGGTGTCACTTATCTCGCCAAGCGTCGTGTAGCTCTTGACACAGCTGATGATGTGTGGCATGAGGTTCTCTCTCTCCTTTTCAGCATTCTTTTGCAGGACCGAAAGAGCAGCATTTACTTTGGCCATGTCGCGGCCTGCCTTGAACTCCTTTAGCCTTGCCAGCTGCTTCTTCTCTATCTCTGGGTCTATCCTGTTGAGCGCCGGCTCGACGTCGTGCGCGTCCTGGTACTTGTTGACTCCGACAATGATCCTGCTGTTTTCGTCGATCTCCTTCTTCAGCCGGTATGCGTTGTTGCGGATCTCTTCTTGGAAATAGCCTTTCTCAATGGCTGCCATTGCACCGCCCATCCTGTCGATGCGCTTTAGGTATTTCCATACATGTTCTTCTATCTCGCCTGTCAGCCGCTCGACGTAATATGACCCTGCCATCGGATCTACCGTCTTTGTCACGCCCGTCTCGCTTGCGATTATCTGCTGCGTGCGGAGCGCCACCTTGGCCGAGTGCTCGGTCGGAAGAGCAAGCGCCTCGTCGCGCGAGTTGGTGTGTAGGGATTGGCAGCCGCCTAGCACCGCGGCCATCGCCTCCGTGGCGACTCGGACTATGTTGTTGTCCACCTGCTGCGCGGTCAGCGACTCGCCGGAGGTCTGGACGTGGAAGCGTAGGTGCTGCGACTTGTTTTCTTTTGCGTGGAACCTCTCCTTCATTATCTTGGCGTATATCCTGCGCGCGGCCCTGAACTTGGCTATCTCTTCAAAGAACTCCATGGTACAGCAGAAAAAGAAGGACAGCCTGGGGGCAAAGTCGTCGACCTTGAGGCCCCTTGCCGTACACGTCTCGATGTACTCTATGGCGTCGGCAAACGTAAACGCCAGCTCCTGCACCGCGTTGGAGCCTGCCTCGCGGATGTGGTAGCCGGAGATGCTGACTGGGTACCATTGCGGTACATTCTTTGAGCAATATTCTATCATGTCGCCTATGAGCCGCATCGATGGCTTGGGTGGGTAGATGTACGTGTTCCGTGCGATGTACTCTTTTAGTATGTCGTTCTGGGTCGTGCCCCTGAGCTGGTCGGGCTTTACTCCCTGCGACTCGGCGACAGTTATGTACAGCGACAGCAGTGTCGACGCTGTCGAGTTGATCGTCATCGATGTACTAACCTTGTCAAGCGGGATCCCGTCAAAGCAAGTCATCATGTCCTTTATGGAACTGATGGCGACGCCAGTCCTGCCTACTTCGCCCTCTGACATCGCGTGGTCTGAGTCGCGGCCTGTCTGGGTAGGTAGGTCAAACGCCAATGACAGGCCAGTCTGCCCCTTGTCGAGCAGGAACTTGAAGCGCTTGTTCGTCTCGTCGGCGCTGCCAAAGCCACTGTACTGGCGCATGGTCCAGACGCGCTCGCGGTACATCTCAGGGTACAGGCCCCGCGTGAACGGGTACTTGCCCGGGTCTTCTTCCCTGAGGCCCTTTATGTCCGCCTTTTTGTACGTGCGCTTGACCGGGATGCTAGAGTCGGTCACTATCGCCTTTTTGCTACTATTGTTTGCAGCTATAGCTGCTCCTTTTGCAGTTGTTTTTGCCATGTTCTTTCTCTCTCTTCTCCTCTGATTCTCTGATTTTTTCACTTGAAGAGGCTCGCAGCTACTTTTTCTGCGGCCACGTACGGGTCAATCTCCTTCTTGGCAAGCTTGTCTATAAACGCCGAATATTGCCCATTCTCCTTTAGCATGGAGGCGACCTTTTGCGAGACAATGTCTGAAACCATGTCTTTTAACTCGTCCTCTAGCATCTTCCTCTCGCGTACTTTATAATTAATGCTTCTTTCTTCTAGTAATTTGTCAATATGCTGCGCTAGTTCTCTCACGCCCTTTCCTGTCTTGGCAGACGTTTTCAGTATGGGCGGCCTGCGCTCTGTATCACCTATCATGTCTAACAATATGTTGTAAAGCGGGCCTGCGCCGTCGATGTCTGCCTTGTTGACGACGTAGATGTCGCCTACCTCTGTAAGGCCCGCCTTGACTGCCTGCACGTTGTCGCCAGTGTTTGGCGTAAACAGGACAATCGTCAGGTCGACTACCTTGGTTATCTCGATCTCCAGCTGCCCTGCACCGACGCTCTCCACCAAGATAAGGTCATAGCCGGCGGCGTCAAGCACCCTGATTGCATTCCTGAGCGACTTTGACACTCCCCCGACTGCACCCCTTGACGCCATGCTCCTCATGAACACCTTTTCGTCGTCAAGGCTGCCGAGCATTCTCACCCTGTCGCCCAGGATGGCGCCCCCCGTTATCGGGCTTGTCGGGTCCACCGCTAGGACGGCGACCTTGTGGCCGAGGATTTGGCATTCCGGTATTAGCCGGCCTAGAAGCGAGCTCTTGCCTGCTCCTCCAGGCCCCGTAAAGCCTACCGTGCGCGCCTTGCCCGTTTTCCCAAAGATTTCTTTGATGATTTGCTTTGACTCGGGGTCGCAGTTATCGACTATTGAAATAGCCCGCGCAAGGGAACGTCTGTCGCCCTGCATGAGGCCCTTTACTATGGCAAGCACGGGCAAGCTGTGTGCTGGAGATATTATATATCATCCTTATAACGATGATACAGACCGTACTGATACAGACCAGACTGGGAAAAACTCTTCAATGGCTCAGCTATAACGACTGCGAAATCATCTTGGCAAGGTCGCCTTTCCCTTCCTTTGAATAGCGCTTCATGTTGGCGTGTAACTGCCTGCGCATCTGTTTGTACATATCGACCTTGTCGTATGAAGCAAGGTCTTGGGCGTCCAGCGACTTTTTGAGCTGCCTAAAAATGTCTACCTGCTGCCTGACGCTTTCGGTCTCTACCTCAGAAGGGGAAGAACAAGTCATATGTATGTGTACTGTAATTGCCGCATTTTTGTTATATATGGCTTCTAGACTTTACTTGTCGTTCTTTTAATAAGGCTACTTATTTTGTATCAATTACAGTTAATTTTTCTGACTGTTCTTTAGTGTTATGGTTGTCAACACGCTAAATATTTTAAGAGGAAAGCCGGATACGGAGCATATAATATGTCAGTAGCGTCTACTACTACTACTACCGCCACTATGCAGCAGCAACAAAAGCCAATAAGGGTGCTTGTCTCCAAACTCGGCCTTGATGGCCATGACAGGGGCGCACTCGTGCTTTGCAGGGCATTTCGCGACGCAGGCATGGAGGTCATCTACTCCGGTCTGTTCTGTACCCCCGAGCAGGTTGCAAGCATGGCAGTAGACGAGGACGTCGACGTGGTCGCAATGAGCCTTTTAAACGGCGCGCACCTGACTCTGTTCCCAAAGGTCGCCCGTCTCTTGAACGAGAAGGGCGCAGGAGACATACTGGTAGTTGGCGGGGGCATCATACCAGAGTCTGACCGCAAAGAGCTTGAAAGCAAGGGCGTGACTGGCAACTTTGGGCCTGGAACTCCTCTTTCAGTAATAATAAAGCACATCCATGAAAACGTAAAGAAGAATAAAGAAGAAAGGTGAAAAAACCTCTCTCTCTCCGTTATTTCTTTTTTGCAGGAAAAAAATCAGTTTTCCTGATCAGGCCACATCATGTTGCGTAGGTCTTTGCCTACCTTCTCTATCTGGTGGTTCTCTATTTCCTTCATGTAACGGGCAAACGAGTGCTTGCCCTCCTTCTTGTACCTGCTGACCCACTCCTCTGCAAACTCGCCTGATTGTATCTCGTTGAGTACCTGCTTCATCTTCTTCTTGGCGTCCTTGTCCACGACGCGGGGGCCTCTTGTGAGGCCGCCATAGCGCGCAGTCTCACTCACGCGGTTGTACATGCCCGTCAGGCCGTACTTTTGTACAAGGTCGGTTATCAGTTTCAGCTCGTGGAGGCACTCAAAATAGGCCACCTCTGGTTGGTATCCCGCTTCGACCAAAGTCTCAAAGGCGTTCATGACAAGAGCATGCGTCCCACCACATAGGTCTGCCTGTTCGCCAAACCAATCTGTCTCTACTTCTTCTTTAAAGTCCGTCTTTATCACGCCCGGCCTTGTGCTTCCGATGCCTTTTGCCATCGCAAGGACGCGGTCCCATGCCTTCCCAGTATGATCCTGGTGCACGGCAACAAGCGATGGGATGCCAAACCCGTCTTGGTACAGTTCGCGGACGCGCTGGCCCGGCCCCTTTGGCGCGACCATGATGACATCGACGTCTTTTGGCGCGACTATCCATTTCCAGTGGATCGCGGCGCCGTGAGAAAACGACAGCGCCTTGCCAGCTGTCGCGTGCTTGGCAATGTCGCGCTTGTACGTCTCTTCCTGCTCCATATCGGGTATCAGGATGTGGATAATGTCTGCAGTCTTGGCAGCGTCGGCTACTTCCATAACCTTGTGGCCGTCCGCCTCCGCCTGTTTCCACGTCTTGCCTCCTTTCCTCAGGCCGACTATTACGTTGAGGCCCGAGTCTTTCATGTTGGAAGCTTGGGCGCGGCCCTGAATGCCGTAACCGATAACCGCTATCGTCTGCTTCTTTATTGGGTCAAGCGATACTTCTTTGTCAAGCCATTTCTTGGCGGGCATGTTGGGAAAAAAGTCT
>DASZTR010000029.1:0-4037 GCA_035547955.1 Nitrososphaera sp.
AAGACCGCAGCAAAGGAAGAGAAGAAAAAGCCGCAGCAAAAGCAAAAGCTGGCAGTAATCATTGACGAGAGCCAGGGCATGAAGGCCATCCAGAACATGAGGGCCATAACTGTTCAGTCTGTCGCAAAGGCCGCGGGGGTCAAGATCTCGGTTGCAAATTCACTTGTTAAGACACTTGAATCAAAGGGCGTGCTCAAGAAGGTCGGTGGCTACAGCGGCCACAAGGTCTATGCGAAAGTCAAGTAGTATCGACAGCGACTATATTCTTCTTACGGCTATAACGTCGCCCGCCTGCACTCCTTCAATGTTTTCAATGTTGTTCACGACCTTGCCCACAAGGTTCATCGCCTGCGTCATACAATCTTTAACGATGAAGCAGATGGCGCCATTTGACGGCAGAAACGCAAGGTCACCCCGCTTGAACCGCGTCCTTGACTTTTCCGCGCCGATGACGAGCCCCGTTTCGATGTAGACAAACTTGTCCTCCAGCCTGTGTACTCTGTCCTGCACGGGCAGGCCCTTTAGCAGCGCGCTTGTAGTCAGGGGTGCAAGGTGGCGCACCAACTCGCATTCTGCCGTTGCTATCGCGGAGGAGCCCTTGCCTAAGACCTCCGCGGCCAGCCTAACCCTTGAAACGGAACCCGCAACCTGCATGTCTGTGTATGTGTACCAGCAGCAGAAGCGCGCCGATGTTATGAAAACGTTTCTAGGAAAACCGCTAAAAGACACCTTGAAAAATTCGCAACATTTAATTAGATAGCAACCAACTTTTCCATACATTCTTGGTAATCAAGCGCTTTACAAAAAAACCTGCTGCCCGCAAGTCCGCCACATCCAAATCCAAGGGTAAGAAGGACGCGGAAGTCGAAGATATAGAAGAGACCAAGAAGTCGAACCGCCCGGCAGACGAGGTGGTGACTTATTCGGAGCAAGAGTACGAGCTGAGAGAAGTTCCTGCACAGGGGAACAAGATCGTTATCGGCTTGCCTTGGCTCACCAGGTTCGAGCGCGCAAGGATAACTGGCGCTCGTGCTCTGCAACTGTCGCTTGGTGCACCGCCGTTGATAAAACCGGACGGTGCAAACACTTCAATCCTGCTTGCAATGCTCGAGGTTGAGAAAAAGGCCCTCCCGATATCGATACGACGTGTCCTACCAAACGGCAAGTACCAGGACATACCGATTGACTGGATGAAATAAATAAAATTTTTTTATGCCCTCTGAATTTCTTATTGGACAGCGCCAGCTGCTCTGGAGACGACTTCGGACAAGGCCGGGTGGATGTGCACCGTCCTTTGTATGTCGCTTATGGTGCCGTTGCCCGCCCTCATTGAAACCAGAACTTCATGGATGAGCGTAGACGCGTCGGTGCCAAGGATATGGCACCCGAGGATCTTGCCGTCATTTTTGTCGACGAGGAACTTGACAAAGCCGTCGTTATCTTCAATGGCTTCGCCCATCGCCGTCTGCGCGTACGGGTAGACTGACTTTGAATATTTTATCCCTCTTTCTCGCAGTTTCTGTTCTGTATATCCGACGCCAGCAATTTGTGGCGAGCTAAAGACTGCGTGGGGAATCGCGGTATAATCGACGGGGATCTTTTCGTCAGGGCGAGAAAATATGTTGTTAAACGCATACTGTGCCTCTAGGTTCGCGCTGTGTTTGAACTGGTACTTGCCTACTGCGTCTCCAAGGGCGAATATGCCCTTTACGTTTGTCTCCAAAAATTTATCGACAGATATATACCCTTTTCTGTCGACCTGCACTCCTGCAAGGTCAAGCGCGAGCGTGTCTGAATTCGGAGTCCTGCCTGTCGCCAGCAAAAGCTGGTCTGACTCAATTTTGATATTTTCTCCTGTCTTGATTTTTTTAGCAGAGACTATTATCGTGCTATAGTCTTTTCTAGTCACCAGCTGCGTGTCAAGGCCGAGATATACGTTGTACTTGCTTGAAAATATCTCTGTGAACTTTTGAGAGACCTGCTCATCTTCTCTGGGCAACAGCGCGCTTCCTTTTTCGATTATGTTTATCTTAGTGCCAAGCGACCCAAAAAAGTGTGCCAGTTCGGCTGAAATGTACCCTCCGCCGATTATGGTGAGGACGCGGGGCTGCTTTTTCAAACGGAGCGCCTCGTCACTCGTGATGTACGTAGTGCCCCTTCTTAGTCCCTCTATCCTGGGAACTGCAGGCCTTGTGCCTGATGCCAAGAGGATTCTTTCTGCCGTGATGATATGATCTTTCCCAACAACTATCTCTTTTTTTCCCACGAACCTGCATTCTTTGGCAAACAGTCGTGGGTTTTCTATTTCGGAAAACGCATTTTTTATCCCGTCTGATTCCGAGTCGACTATGCTGTTTGTCCTGCTGACTATTTTCTCAAAGTCTATCGAGAACTTTTCTACCTTGATCCCAAATTGCTCTGCCGTCCGGATAGTCTGGACAACATCTGCGCTGTGTATCAGGAGCTTGGACGGTATGCAGCCTCTGTTCAGGCAGGTGCCCCCCATCCTATCTTTTTCAATTATTGCGACTTTAAACCCTGACTGCGCGGCAGCGTTGGCCACGTCCAGCCCCGCGCCGCTCCCTACAACTATCAGGTCGAACTTTTCGACGCTTCTAGATCTCTCATGAGGCATGACTGTGTGTATCTGTTTGTGATTTCAAGCATATATAACAGTCAGCTCATCGAAGGCAGCGATGGCTAGGCGTACTATTGACAGACGATGTATATCTCGTGCATTTCTACCACAAAGGTCGCTTGCGGCCGACCAAGGATGCGCGCCTCATGTCCTATCTCTCCGAGACAAAAGTGTATGTGTGTAGCTAGATTTCTTTCAGGTGGCTCTCGTCGAATATGTCAGAGCCGTACCAGCGGTATCTAAAGTAGTCTAAGCACCATTCATGGAAAAGCTGGTCAGTGCTGAAAAATATCATGTTCATGTCGGTCTCTCCCTTTTGCGTCGGGAACATCACAGCTGCCTGCTTTTCGTTCAGGATTATCGCGACCTGCACCCTGTCTACCATCCTGCGTTCTATTGCGCCTTTGGTTAACAGCTCGTTGTGGCCCAGCTTTTTCAGAAGGTCTTTTCTGCCCTTTGGGATTATGACGTTCTTTGGGAGCACATAGCTGTATTTCACTCCCTTTTCCTTCACCCTGTTGAGCGCCGGCTCTATGAGGTCGATGGGCACTTGCGGCACTATTTCGTAGATGAATTCGTTGGCCTCTTTGTAAATGTCCTTCCAGCGCTCAAGTATCGCGACAACTCCCTTGACAAACTCGCACCTGTCTAGCGCGCCCAGCCGCATGATAAATTTGAAGGGGAGCTCGCCAAGTATGTGCTCTGAAAAATATTCTTTGTGCTTTGACAGGTAGTTAAACGTAGGGATCTGCTTGATTATCGTGTTGCCAAAAGTCGTGAGAGAGAATATGCCTTCCGGGTCTTTCTCTATGAGGCCGGCGTCCTGGAGGCGGTTGACGTTGCGGTGGGCCTCTTGCATCGTTATGTTGAGATCCTTGGCGAGCTGCGATATCTTGGCCTTTTTCTCGTTCAGCCTAAACAGTATTGAAAGGCGCTGCTCGCTTGCAAGCTCAAAAAACGTCTTTTCAGTGTTTGCATAAGTGCTCACAATATCTTCTTCTTGGGCAGGCATAGGCGATATAATACACCAACAGGCCGACATCGTTTTAAGCGTTGCCCGTTGACATATTGACTATCGATGTGTTATTCTGTAACTTGCGTCAGTGGTGCGAGTGTTCCTCTGTGTGCGGATGGGCGCGGTTTGACTTCATCGTAGTGTACCTACCGAGCGCAATGAGTGCGACGCCTACTGCGATGAGGACGATGGCAGTGGGTATTGCAGCCTTCCACAGCTCGTTCATCTGTGACGCAAAAATGAATAGCGCTCCGAGAATAGTCAGGGCGGCACCTGCGATTGTTTCGCCATTGATCCGTTCCATATGATTAAATGGAAAATCCATGCCAACTGTATATTAATTTTTGTCAGAGGCGATTGCTAATGCTCGCGAATGAGTGTGCC
>DASZTR010000030.1:0-5016 GCA_035547955.1 Nitrososphaera sp.
TCCTTGTGCTTTTCAATTAGGCCTGCATTCTTTAGCTGATTTAGCCTTGTATAGTACTGCTTTTTTGAAAGTCCCACGATGGATGCCGTACGCAGCTCGGACCTCAGCCCGTCCTTGGCAAGCAGAAAAAGAGTTAAAGTATCTTTCCTTGATAGGGCCGCAAACAAGTCTGCGGCACTTTTCACCGATTCAGGCCCTGACAATATTTCAGTTGCCATTATATGGTATACAATTATGCATACTTTTAAGCATTTCTGTACTTGCAGTCAAATGCGGCGCGCCGGCAACGGCTTTCTTCTTCTTTTATTGAGCGTTAAGAATCTAGTGTATATGTAGTGGAGGGGGTGGGATTTGAACCCACGAACCCCTAAGGGACGGGATCACTCATCTCGCTTTCGTGATTTGTTGCGAGAGTAAATGACGTGTCGCTTTGTGCGCATTTGATCTTGAGTCCTGCGCGTTTGACCGGGCTTCGCTACCCCTCCACGCAAGCGCACATGCCTTGCGTCTCTGTCCTTATTTCATGCTTGCGCCTCAAAGTTAAAGTGGCAGTTCATACAACCGTTAGTGAGAGAATGGCAAAACCCGAGACAGTGAACAGGCTTTGCATAAAGTGTCACACAAAGACAGTGCATGAGGTTCGCGATAGGACCGTCGCAGGCACCAAGGTGGTGTGTACGGACTGCGGCTTTTCTCAAGTCGTAACGAAACTTGAAACCTGAACTGATTTCACTGGATTTTGAATCATGGTATATGCATTTGTTCTTTAGACTTCCTCTCAATATTGTCCTCGTTGTGTCATTTTGCGCATGAGAGGGCGATAATAATGCAAAGCAAAAAGATCTACATTGCGATCAAACGCATGTGCTTCTCATATGCTAGTTAAAGACTTTATTCTTGGATGCAATGGGTCGCTGTGGATCCGCATGGCATACTTATCATGACTGCAAGCGCTATGAAGCGCGAGATCACGCAATATTATTCCGCAGCGGCGATTAAGGTAGCATATGTGCAGTTTTGCAAAATAGCAGCCACGCAAGTATCAAATCCCAAAATGGGCTAGCGGATCATTGGGGCATCGAGCTCTTTTGAGCCTGTGTGTGTACCACGTCTGGCCACACCCAAAAGGCTAACCTTTATTACGAGAATATTCTCATCCTTCTGGCATGAAGATAAGCGAACTGAAGCCAGGCATGCGCAACGTCAGCGTCACCGCCAAGGTGGACTCTGTCGGCCAGCCAAGGACCGTTAACCTGAAGGCGGGCGGCACAAACACAGTAGCCGATGCCATAATCTCTGACGACAGCGGCAGCATAAAACTATCTTTATGGGGCGACGACATTGACAGGATCCAGACCGGCGACAGGGTCTCTATAGAGAACGGCTACATCAACACGTTCAAGAACGAAAACAGCATCAGCGTTGGCAAGTTTGGCAAGCTGACCAAAGTCTAGTCAGCTGATGCATAGATGCTCACATACATAAACGCAGCAGCCTGCTAGCTGATGTATCCCGTGTTGCGCGGCTTTGGAGGCTGCTGCTGTTGTTGCTGGCCTTCCGGGGTTAGCATGCCCCTCCCTGCCATCTGCTGCTCTATCGTCTGAATCAACATCTCGGTGTCTTTTGCGCGCTTTTCTAGGCTTGACATGTCCACACTGACCTTTATCATGGATAGGAGGGCTGCAAGCACCTCCTTGGACGCCTTGGCGTCGACCACATAGCCTGACGTCTCGCCGAGCAGGCACGTTCCCTTTAGGCCGCGCAGTTTTGCTATACCAACAACAAGGCCGTTCATGCCGGTTATGCTGCCGCTGTCCATTAGGGACACTCCGTGCGCCGCAAAACTGCCGACAATGGATGGGTCAGTGGCGGTCCCAAAGACGCGGGGCTTGTCGACAAAGACGCCCGTGATGTATGCTGCAAGCGTGAACACCTGCTTTGCGCCAAGGTGCGCGCCAAAGTCGAGTATGTGCTCTGCAAGCGCGTATTCGGAGTCGGGGTTTGACGGCTGCGAGTCGCCTGTGAGCAGGAGCAGGCTGGTTTCTTTATCCTGCCATGAGAATATGCTGTTTTTCATGAGGTCTGCCGTGCCGTCGGTGCGTATCATCACCTGCGGCGGAAAAGAGCTCGAATAAATGTCTGCAATGTGCGTTGCATGAAGCTCCTGTATAAGATGGTCGACTGCCAGTTTGCCCACATAGCCAGAGCCGGGAAAGCCACACACAAGGTGGGGCTCAGTTGCAAACTTGGGCATCTCCTTGGTAGAATATACGAACTGGATCTCGCCGGCTGACATGTATGTGTATGTTTCCGTGCGGCAGTTGCTCTTTAAAGGCTTTCCAAAAATACTTTGCCTGTGCAAATATGCGTCTTTTTTCTTGCACCCTGCGAGTTTTGCCGTTTTTTCTTTCTCTCTGTGAAAAGCCTATGTCAATCGTGTGGGTTGCCGGCGCCTGTGCCGTACATTCTGGCTAGAGTGGTGTAGACCTGACCTTCTGGAACGCCAAAGAAAGAAAATGCTTCCAAAGTGCTAGCAGAGTATTGTTTTTGCCCTGACGTTGCCGCCACATATGCGTTTGACGCCTCTTCGAGGAGCCGCCTTGCGTGCACGTTCCACTCTGCGGCATCGCCTGCCTTGACGAGCGGAGCAAGCCCTGCAAACGCGGCGATCATGCCTATCCTATATTTCTGCAACTGCATCTTTGCAGGATCTTTGTCTGCAAGCGATGGTACAAGCATGCAAATCTTGCTCTGATATTCGTCAAGGTTCTTGGCTATGCTGAACGTCTCGCCGAGCGCCGGCAAGCTTTTCCTTACGGCCTTGGCGTCCATCGACAGGCCCTCTTCGAAAACTCCGGACAGTGGCAAAAGTACAAAGTCGTTGGAGGTTATCCCGTCGCCGGCGAGAAATTTCCTGCACCTCCCTGTGGAAAGGTGCGCAATTATTGCAGCAAGTTTGACAGTCATTGTGTGCATATGTATTATGTATTGGAAGTCCGCATACCTGCGTATAAATTGGTTCGATTTGCATGATCCATTGCTTGCTTTTTTCTGATGCAACAACCATAATGACGCTGTGGTTGCAAGGCAATGTGAAAATATGTGTGCCAGTAGTACAGCTGATTTTAAAATTCGATTTCCTTGGGCGTCTATCTATAGGCCCACCCTTCAAATGTCAACAACAACACGCGCTTTCTTTCCAAATGCTATTTTACGAATGTGCATGTCCATGAAAAATGCTCATGCCGGCCGGACTAGCGGCCGTCCGGGATGGCAATTTTTTTTGCATTATCTGCAAAAAATTCCAGCAGGACCATTGTGGCGCCTGCCTGATCAACCGTTAGGCTGACCAGCTTGCAGTCAAAAGCGCTCAGGATGAGCCACCAGTCGTCAAGCGTCTGCTCTTTTGTTATCTTGCTACGTTCTTTTGCCACAAACCTCTGGAATGGCCTAGTAAATGCAATGTCTGCTTGCTGCCTTTCAACAGCGTGGGCTTCTACCAGCTTTTGGATCAACCCGTTTTCTACCCACAACAATTGCCAATAATGGCGATTAATAGGACGTTAATAACCATATGCGGTGCACAATCTAGATGAATCATCAAGAGTCCGCGCTCGAATAAAGTCGTGCGTCATGCGCAAATACGGCTATATGGTTCCCTCCCCTAGACTCCACCAACCAGAGTCTCTGTAAGGTCCAAGCGCTGCATGAGGGTAGTTTATTATTAGTCAGCGCAAGTCGGCCGTGCCATGCTCGGCGTGGTTCAAGTAATAGTCCATCAAAATTACCATGGCTTCTATCTCTTCGGGAGACAAATCTGCCAAGGAAGGCTCAAAATCTGCTAGGATTTCGCGCCAACCCTGATGTGTACCAACATTTGCAGTATTGCAATAGTATACCATGCTGCAGAGGAGGTATCCACCAAAGGAACTAGTAAAGGTGAGCTCACCATCGCGTTTTTCAGCCACTTCCGCTTCTAGCAGTTTGTTAACCAGCCTGCTGACCGGTAGCATATAGCGCATTACAATGTCACAGTCTATTAACGCCCTTTAGCCAAAACTTGTGGTATAAAACGAGTATTTCAACTAAAAATTGCCATTATGTTTGATACTTTATTACATTAAACTAGTCTAGCAGAACATTAGGTAAGCCTTGCAGCCGACTGCTGGCAAGAGCCGTCGTTGCGCGGCAAATGTCGTACAAGGTCTTGGATTGATATATTCATGGCATTGTCATGTAATCGGATGGGATACTCTTATTCTTGATAATCTTGAAAATACTTTGAAGGAAACCTACAGCCGGCCCTTCAATCTGCAAGGAACTGCGACGGGGTCAGGTTATGGCCGGTCCAGACCGTTCCGTCTAATCAACACAACACCTGTCTCGACCTGCCTGGTCCCCTGATTTTTTCTACTGCATTACTTCTCTCTCTCTCTCTAAATATACACACATATGTATACGTGAAGAAAAGAGCCTTGGGTGGGATTTGGACCCACGACCTCTACCTTACCAAGGTAACGCTCTACCAGGCTGAGCTACCAAGGCTCAACGTTCAACAAAACGTGAGGGTTTGATTAAGGTATCGAAGGCGCAGCCAAGATTTAATTACTGATTGCACATCTCTGCGCTGTGCGCGGGGGTTGTAGAGCCCGGCCAAATAGGAAAAACAGCAGTCTTGGAGACGCGGGACTTAAGATCTCATAATGGGTTATCCCGTCCCTTAGGGGTTCGTGGGTTCAAATCCCACCCCCCGCACTCCTTTTAAAATATGTATGTTCATGCTTCCAGTGGATTACTACTACTACCACTACTACTACTACAAGCGTGGTCATAGTTTTTCAGTCTTATTATGGCAAAAATTCTTGTTCAAAATGGACTACGCCATTTTGCAAAGATTCCTCTACCCTGGCGTGTCATTGCAGGTTGTCGCAGGATTTATCAAGTGATGCTGCCTAGACTAGCATGTGCTCCTTAGCATGAAATCCGGGGGTACGAGTTCCTACCCAGAGCGGCGGT
>DASZTR010000031.1:0-7603 GCA_035547955.1 Nitrososphaera sp.
TAGGTTAAATAGGTCGTCAAATATCTTGGAAAACAAGGCGCGTTTTTGCGCGTCGCTCTGCCTCTTTAGATCCTCGGTGAGGAACTTTTCTGCACGTCTTGCCTCTGCGAGGGCGTATTTTCTCAGCACCGGTTCCAGACCTATTGACTTTACCATTATCAGCGTAACTATGAAGGTTAGGATCTCCATCTCGTACCTGTCAAGTTTTTCATATACCATCCCTGCCGCGGCTGTCCTGACGCGTTCCGCGGCGCGCTCGATGATGTCCCGGGTGTCGGGCCGATCCAGCTCGTCCCATCCAAATCCCGACAAGCGCAAGTACTCGCCTGCCTCGTTGAGAAAGGGGTACTTGGCAAGGTCGCCACTACCCATCTTGATGGACAATATTCTCTCTGCGGGTAGCTGTTTGCAGAACTGCAATAAAATGACATCGCAATAACTTTACTAGTCGGCGCGCCATCTAGCGAGTAGTACATACACATATGGCCAATGTCAGTTACAAAGTGGGCCTTCACGTCTCCATCGCAGGCGGGATATCAAATTCCGTGGACAACGCCGAGGACTTGGGCTGCAGCGCGTTTCAAATATTCAGCAGAAACCCGCGCGGGTGGGCGGCAAAGCCCCTTGCGCCTGACGACGTGGCGGCATTTAAGAACAAACTGGCTGCAAGTGGGATTGACAGGGCTTCGACCGTCGTACACATGCCGTACCTACCAAACCTGTCCGGGCCCGCCGGGGAGATGTACACGAAATCCGTTGACACCCTCGCCAGCGAGATAGAGCGCGTGAGTGCACTTGGCATCCCTTACCTTGTCATACACCTTGGAAGCCATCTTGGCAAAGGTCAAGAGGCAGGAACGAGCCAGCTGGTGGACGCGATTACCTCTGCCCGCGACAGGGCCAAGAAAAAGAGCGAGAGTGTGACAGTGCTCTTGGAGAACAACGCGGGGCAGAAAAACAGCGTCGGCGCGACGTTTGAGAGCCTGCGGACCATACTTGACAGGCTGGATGATAGTAGCAGGGTCGGAGTCTGCATGGACACGTGCCACGCGTTTGCGTCAGGCTACGACCTGCGGACCCCAGTAAACGTCGAAAAGACACTTGATGCATTTGACGGCGCGGTTGGCCTCCGGGAGCTAAAAGTGGTGCACCTCAACGACTCAAAGGGCGCCCTTGGATCAAACCTCGACAGACACGAGCACGTAGGGCTTGGGAACATTGGCAAGGAGGGCCTGGCGGCTTTTCTGCGCAACAAGAGGATCGCTCCTTTGCCGATAATAATGGAGACTCCTATCGACGAAAAGAGGGATGACGCCAAGAACCTGAAGGCATTCTGGGAATTGGTCGGCTAGCTAGCCTGCAAGGTGGTGGGAATCTATCCCTGCGTTGTTTTTGCTGTATGTGATGATGACGCGGTCGCCAAGGTTATACGGGCAGGGCTCGATGTCGCGCGGGTGGTCCGGCGTGTCTACTACGCATATGTCACCCTGCTTTATGGCAATCGGCCTCTCTTCGGTAATTGTCTGCCTTATCAGCAGGTCGCGCAGAGGAAAGCCCTGGACCATCTGTATCACCATTATCGCGCCAAAAAACACGAGCCCGAACAGAATGGCAAGCCTCTTGCCCGATGTTCTGGCAAACATGCCGCCGTCATCGTCTGGACCGTAGCTCATATACTTTGTACAGTTATTTCATGACACCATTCGTTCTAAAAATCTTGTTCTTTATTCTATGTGTGATCAGAGCAGAGACGTCCTTGCGATCACGAACTGGCAGCATTGTGCGCCTGCAGAGACCCACTGTTCCTCAAGGCAGGTGTGGTGTCCGCCAAACAGCCCGTTGGTGATCCTCGGCAGCAGGCCGAAGACAAAGAAAAAGCTTGGATTTCCAGAACCTCTCGTTGGTTATTATTTCCCTGCAATTGAAAACCAAATCTCTTATCTGCTTGGATCGCGGGTCGAAGTGAAAATAAGGGTTTTGTTCTTCTTCATCAGCAGTGATGGCAATGTCGCCATTATAATTGCAGCGAGGATCGTTTCTCACTCTGCGCAGGTCTCGTATCAACAACTTGCCCTCTAATAAAATGATGACATCGACTATAAGCGATTTGTGGTATATGCGGCGAGGCGGCCGCAATATTTGTGTATGTATATGTGTGTGCGTGCTCGTGCGCACGTATTTGTTGTTATGGGCAATCGGCAAGAGACGGAAAACCATCATCCAGTACAAAAAGATGTTTTATAAGTAGGACCAAAAGATTCAATCCCTACCTAGACATGGTTTTTGGCAGGGACATAAGGCTCAGCAGGATACTAAAAGACGGCAAGATGCTGTGCATCCCGATGGATCACGGGATAAGCAACGGGCCAATACGGGGCCTTGGAGATGTCCATGGCATGATTTATCAGTGCGAGGGCGCGGGCCTTACTTGCGTCCTCGTCAACAAGGGCATAATAAAGACGATGCCAAGGCCAATAGGGATTGGCCTCATAGTCCACTTCTCGGGAAGCACGTCGCTTGGTCCTGCGCCGAACCGTAAGATGCTCATGGGGAGCGTCGAGGAAGCGCTAAGGCTTGGAGCCGATGCGGTCTCTCTCCACATTAACATCGGCGCCAAGGAGGAGCCGGAGATGCTACAGAAACTCGGGATGATTGCCGACAAGTGCGACGAGTGGAGCGTCCCCCTGGTGGCAATGATGTACCCACGTGGCGAGGGGATAAAGAACCCCCATGACCCCGAGATAGTGGCGCACGCGGCAAGGGTAGGTGCAGAGGCAGGTGCCGACATCGTCAAGGCTGTTTACACTGGCGATGTTGATTCTTTTAGAAAAGTTGTCAAGAGCGTTCCGGTGCCGCTTGTAATAGCCGGCGGGCCCAAGGCAACCACTGACATGGAGATACTAGAGATGTGCGCGGGCGCAATGAAGGCTGGGGCAAAGGGCGTGACATTTGGAAGAAACATCTTTCAGCATAAGAACCCGCCTGCGATGGTGCGCGCCCTCCACATGGTAATATTTGAGGGCAAGAGTGCCAAAGAGGCTGCAAAGCAACTTGGTTGATTCTAATAGTACTACAGCTAAGAGCAGGGATCTCATAGTCAGGCCAACTGTGCCAAAGGCAGGAATTGAGAAATTCCTTGCAAAGCTAAAGAACGTCGCCATGATAAACGTCGACCCAAAACTCGTTTCCGTCGGCGGCAACAAGGAATTCAAGACGGTATTTGAGTCAAACGATGCAGACCTTGTGATATGCCGGACTTTTGAACAGTTGAAGGCTGCCAAAGCTGCCGGCAAGACCGCCTTTGGATATTACAAGAAGGTATTGAGCAATGCAGACGTCGACGAGATCGAGCGCGCGTCGCAGGCAGAAGGGGCGTCGTTTGTAATTGTGGACGCAAACGACTGGAAGATAATCCCCCTTGAGAACATCATAGCCAAGCTACACAAATCCAAGACCAAAGTCTACACCACCGCGTCGTCGTCAAAGGAGGTTAAGACCATGTTCTCCGTGCTAGAACTCGGAGTCGATGGCGTCATTCTCTCGACGGACAGCGAGGAAGAAGTGGAAAGAGCAAGCCAACAGCTCTCTTCCGTCAGGTTCCCAGTCAAAGTCGCCAAGATTACTGAGGTCAAGGACGTGGGTACTGGCGAGCGCGTCTGTGTCGATACTGCGTCGATGATGGGGATGGGCGAAGGGATGCTCATCGGGAGTAAGTCAAATTTTATGCTGCTGGTGCACAACGAGTCGGTAGGCTCCTCGTTTACCTCGCCAAGGCCGTTTCGCGTGAACGCAGGCGCCGTCTATTGCTACACGATTACGCCTGACGGAAACACCCGCTACCTCTCGGAGCTTGAATCCGGGACGGAGGTTTGGATAGTCAACAGAGAAGGCCAGTCGAGGCGCGCAACGGTCGGCAGGTCCAAGATAGAGACGCGCCCTCTACTCCTCTTGCGTGCAGAAATTGACGGCGAGACAGGGACTGTCATCTTGCAGAATGCAGAGACGATACGGCTCCTAAGGCCAGACGGCAAACTTATTTCGGTGACAGAGGTCAAGGCCGGCGATGAGGTCATAGGCTACGCAGAGCCAGCAAGCGGCAGGCACTTTGGAATGGAAGTGGACGAGTACATCATCGAAAAGTAGCGAGTAGGGAGATAATGTTCCTATATGTGTATATGTACTTATTCGAGGTTCTGCGTTACTTTCCGCGGTCGTTTTGCGATCCCTATAGTTAATCATTAACACCCATATGTAAAATGCTGCAGTTTTGCACATCGATTGCAATATCATACTTTGGCTCGGTTGTATTGTTGCCACAATTCAAAACAAGTTTCCAGTAGTAGTAGTCTAGTTTGGCACCGCTATCATCAAGGGCTAGATAGGTACTCTTGCCCAATGTCACATCCTACACATTAACTGCAAAACTTACTCCATCACTGCTTACGTAGACAAAGCCGGTTGAGCCGAAGGCTCCGCTCCTTGCAGCACCTCTTTCATAGGCATTCCGCTGGTGGCTCGCGTCAACTGCTTCCGTGGTTGCTTTTTCATTTTCATCGTTTGATATTATGGTTGTAATTTTTGCCGGATCATAATCGGCCGGTTTTGATGGTTCGACTGGGATAGAAAGATATGTGATCACCACGACGGCTATTCCTATTCCTACGATGGGGGCTATGATCATGCTCGTTGTGCGTTTCGTAGTTGTTTACGGTTCCGGTTGGGTTATTTGTTCAAGGAAAACCGGAGATAATAAAAAGATCCTTACAGTCTAATAAAATTACACCTGACCCCTCCTTGTCTGTGCATGTGGATGAAAACTCAGACATCAAGGGGCGAATCTTTAGTATTGTTACGCGACATGGTTGCCAGAGGCATATAGATCCTAAGGGTAACTGACGGCCTCCAACCTCATGTCCATTTAGCAATTTGAGTGTGTGCGTCTGGCAGTTCTGTCAGGCATTCATTTCTTCGATTGTTGTTGATGATGATCAAGGATAATGTGCTTGAGAGCAACCGATGTTGATTTGATAGCGTCTCCTTGGCCAGCTGTTATGGTTATTTCTCCGCAAGCAAGGACAGGCGTCACTAGTGCTGCAATGTAATAACAAAGATAAAAGAACTAGCTATGCAGGGAATAGCTAACTATCTATCCACACCTCGGCCCTACAACTACGCTTGTAGTGGTAGTAGATTGTCGGAAATGCGCAAGCGCGCACGGGAACAACATCTCAATATTTACCACATATAGCGCCCGGTATCAGATAGACCCTACGAGAACTTCTACTTGACAGAACTTGTTTGGATAAAAGTTAATTACGATAAAAAGTTCAGTTTTTATGCGGAAGCATTCGTGGGCTTTATTCGCAATAGTGCGCCTGCGCTATTTGGATTTGCCGTAGGCTCCACATTTGCAGTCATCTCTCTCTCTGATATCGGATGCGATACCATAAACACTTCGTCTGATATTAGCACTGGCCTGCATCGACAGGATGCAACGTTGCCCTGCAAGAACATCATTATTTCAGATGGCGGCTACGATGACACGATTTATACCTGTCTGGATCCGTCAAATTTTAAGCCGACCAGCTCGATAGCGTATCATCTGCCGTAATTCATGTACGAGCTGGGGGAATGCATTAGCACCTACGGCTGCTCTCACAGGTACAATTACCAATCGATTGTCATACCAAACCTCCTTTCAGACGAGTAGAAAAAGCAATTGCCTGATAAGGTGGTGAGCCTGCACGAATTCAAAAAGAATGCAGTATGGAGGCTCTATGACTTTACCGTCCAGTCAAACACGGACAGGTGGATTGGTCACGTCCAACTTATTATTGACGGTGTAAGGCAGCTGCCGCCAAGTCAAGATTATGGGCGGCACACGCAAGTAGAGACATTGATCTGGAAATATTGCAAGCAATAAGCATGGACAACATCCCGTCGAGATCGAATGTATTGTATGATGCTTCTCTCGAAAACGATAAGTCATCCACTACTCTAGTTCAATTAACGGTAGAGGAGTTAAATGAAATCTTCAAAGTTGGTGAGATACTTGACGTCTCTGTCATCCAGACGGGCGGAGGTTGTGGCGTGCCTCAAATCACAATCTGAGCAATCTGAGTTGACAAGAATGGATATGTGGTCGTTACAAGCGCCAGCAGTGTAGGCGTTCTCTTTCACGTAATTACTACAAGCGAAGCTGCAAAGGTTGACCTGACCAGAAAACCTGCAGTAAAGACGATTCCATAATGGTGAACCATACAGGCACGTTCACGCTAAGGGCGGAATATGGGATGCCTAGCGTGGAGGCAAAGTTTGCAGTGATCGCGTGATTATCGTTAATGCTCCTATGCTGACAGTTTCTTGCATTGTTTAAATTTCTGTCTCATAGCCAAGCTCAAAAAGTTAGCTGGAGCTATAGCGCGTTTTTAGTTGCGGGTCTATTCCTGTAAAGCATTCGGGATATGGACGAACTAGGCGAGCGATGTTGTTCGCTATATATGCTCGCTCAGGAAGAACAGCTTACAAACCAGATACTACTTGGAAACTGCAAAGACGTATTGGACAGGCTTTCTGAGAATTCGGTCCAGCTGACGATCACGTCTCCACCGTATAGAAACGCCATCAACTACGAGATGCACGCGTCAGGATCAGGCGGCTATTACCGCGGAAACGCCGGCGTTCAAACGAGTGAATATTTGGATGAGATGGCGGACATTTTCGGAGACAAGGTCTACCGCATTACAAAAGACGGTGGCTACTGTTGCATCGTGATTGCAAACGAGGTCGTAAACGGCACGATACTTCCGCTACCGCACATGCTCCTGTCAAGGCTCGTCCAGCCCTTTGGGAAGTGGCAGTTGCACGAGGAGATAATCTGGCACAAGGTGACAGGAGGCACCAACCGTTACGGTTCATTCGTGCTCAACCCGTACCCGAAATACTACCGCGCAAACGTCATGCATGAATTCATACTCGTCTTACGAAAAGGCGATGTCAACAGCGGCAGGCAGCGCAAAGAGGCGCTCCCAGCAACGCACGAGGAATGGACCAAAGAGATTGCAAACTCTGTGTGGCACATAGCGCCGGTCCCGCCCGGATACATCGACCACCCGTGCCCGTACCCGGAAGAGATACCGTACCGCCTGATGAAGGTTTACTCGTATAAAGAAGATGTCGTTCTTGATCCATTCAACGGGAGCGGCCAGACGACCAAAGTGGCGCACCACTTTGGCAGGCGGTACATAGGGATTGACATGGTAAAAGAGTACGTAGATCTTGCGCGCTTGCGGATAGAGAGCGAACCGATACATATACGCAACGAGGCACTCATCGCCAACTGGAAAAAGATACCGTCCCATTGCAGAGCCTAGTTGGGGCGCGTGTTGCGCTCTTTGAGGAGCCTGCCAAGCGCCTTTTGCCTTATTGCCGCGTCAACATAAGCTGCATCGCAGTCGGTGCAGACTGTGTATATTGCTGCGCTGTCCTGACTTGGCGTTATCACTTTTTCCCATCTGAGTGGAAATGATTTTTTCGAGCAGATGACGCAGCCCGCCTTGTCCTCAAGCGCCGAGCCGCCAGTGCCAGTATACATCGCGTACAT
>DASZTR010000032.1:0-6121 GCA_035547955.1 Nitrososphaera sp.
GTCCCGGGCCGTCGACGGCCAGTACTAATGATGAAAAAAGGAGCGGGCTTGCGTCTTGCGCCGGCGGACCCAGTTTATCAACCTGCCATTGCACACAGGCCATCCGCCGGCCTACTTGATGCGTCGCATGGCAAAGCTGTCGCATGCAATGGCAAAGGTGATGATAGATTCCTACGGCCAGCAGGAGTTCCTGCGCCGGCTCTCCGACCCGCTGTGGTTCCAGGCGTTTGGCTGCGTCCTTGGCTTTGACTGGCACTCTTCCGGCGTCACGACGGTTGTGACAGGCGTCCTAAAGCAGTCGCTTTCGCCCGACGTGCACGGCATCGCAATAGCAGGAGGCAAGGGCAAAAAGTCGACCTCAGCCCTGTCTGATATCCCAAAGCTTGCCCACGACTTTGGCCTGTCGTCTGCAAAAACTGATACGTTGTTGTACGCAAGTAAGATGTCTGCCAAGGTGGACAGCGCCGCCGTGCAGGACGGCTATTCGCTCTACCATCATGTGATATTGTTTGACGAGCGGGGCGACTGGGCGGTGGTGCAGCAGGGCATGAACGCGGAGAACCGGATGGCCCGGCGCTACCACTGGCTATCAGACAACCTGCTGCAAAGCCGTCGTGGGAGGTACGTGCTTGAGCCCCACACCGGCATTATCTGCGAGCAGAAGACAGCGAGGGCTCTTGACATGACTGCCTCCGGCGAGTCGCAGCAGTGCCAAAAGGTCTCGCTCGACCTTGTCTGCGGCGACCCAAACAACCTAAAATCCTCGATATACCGACTCACAGCTGCCCAAGAAAACACGCTTGACCGGTGGTTCCCCGATGGCGAGCTTGCAGAGAAGGATGCTGGCAGGGGCGGTGGTGCAACGATGGTTGGCTACGAGATGCCCCGCCGGCTGGACTGGGATCTTTTCCGCAGGATATATGAAATCCAACCGAAAAACTATGAAGAGCTCCTGTCGATGCAGGGGGTAGGCGCAGCCACGGTGAGGGCCCTTGCGCTCGTGTCCGAGCTCATCTACGGCACTCCTGCATCGTGGCAGGATCCCGTAAAATACAGTTTTGCGCATGGCGGCAAGGACGGCGTGCCGCACCCGGTCGCGCGAAAGGTTTACGACCAGTCGTTAAAGTACCTTGAAGGCGCAATCGACGGCGCCGAGCTTGCGCGAGAGGAGCGCACGGCCGCGCTGAAAAAGTTGGCAAAATTTTCTGAAACATTGTTTCCTACTCCTTCTCATAATTCTTCTGTGCCGGAAGAATGACATCGCTGAAAAAATAAAATAAAATAATATACCACCTGCACAGAAAAAGCCGCGTACATCATCATGGCTAAAGTCATAGTCGGCAAAGCGTCAGAAATAGGGCCGGGTCAGATGACCCACGTGACAGCTGGCGGGAAGGAAGTGCTGGTGGCAAACATCGGCGGCGTGTTTTACGCAGCGGGGAACACGTGTAACCACGCCGGGGCAGAGCTCCACGAGGGGACGCTCAACGGGAAAGAATTGACCTGCCCTTGGCACGGGGCAAAATGGGACGTCACTACGGGGGAGATGACGTGGTTTCCGCAAAAGCTCAAGCCTATCGGCTCGTACAAGGTGTCGGTGGAAAACGGCACCGTCTACGTTGAGGTCTAAGATCAGCTAGCTAGTTAGTAGTAGTAGCTTCTTTCTCTTTTTTGCTACCGACCTGACCTTGCCCTTAAGGCTCTGGTTCTTGTCCAGCCGCTCGTCAATCTTTACCGACGAGATTATCCTTGCCGCGCCGGCCTTTTTGACTGCTACATGCGCGGCCTTTATCGCGGCAAGCACTGCCGAAACGTCCTCTGCCTCCATCTGAGTTCCAAGCGCAGTTAGCGTCGCCCTGATGCCCTTTGTCTTTTTTATGGCGTCAAACGCGAGTGCAACTTCTCTGCTCATGCTGGTGCTTCTGCCCGTTATCGGGATTACGCTTATCTCTGCGTGCACTGCCATATACGTATGCCATAAAGAAAAACGGCTGGCCGGCCTAAAACGCTTACTTGCCGCCGGTAGCGTCTGCAACCCTCTTCATGGCGGCTCCAAGGTCCGTCAGCAGCACTATCTTGGGTTGTTAAACGTGCAGATGCCCTTCCCCACCTCGATGCAGAACGTCTCTATCCATGAGCATTTTCAACTTCTAGGATTATGGTCCAGTCCTCCTCCAGCACTGAAAAATAAAAGCCGACTGCCTTTGAGCCGCCGGTCTTTTCCATTGATTCTTTCATCTTCAATCATGTCTGTGACTCGCTTGCTGTGTGCGTGTAGTTCATCGGGCATGACTCTGGGTTGCGCTTTGCAAATACACTAAAAAGTTGGGCCATGCCTGATGGTGGCGATACCAGCCATAGTAACAGTTTTCCGTGGCTTTTTATTATCCGGCTTGCAAAATCTGCTTGACCTTGAACATTTCAGAGTTCCTGTCGACGCTCCCAAAGAATGTGGTGACGGGCGAGTCCGCAGAACTGCCAGAGCCTGTGCTCATGCGGGTGTTCAAGCTCGCCTGCCTGAAAAAAAGCGACACATTTTTCCATCTTGGCTGCGGCCAGGGAGAGGCAGTCGCCCTTGCCGCCAAAAAATTCGGCGTGAAAAGGGCGGTGGGGATAGAGATAGATGGAAATGCCGCCGCCAACGCGCGGCGCAAGACGTCGCGGCTTAAAAACGCTGAGATAGTTACAGGCGACGTACTTGACGCGGACCTTTCCAGCGCCACGGCCCTCCTCTTTTGGTTCAGCGACCCCGTCATCGTGGATGCTATGGTCAAAAAGTTCCGAAAAGAGCTGAAGGATGGTGCCCGCGTGATCACCGTGTGGTCGCCGCCGGGAATGATGCTCCCACAAAAGGTAGAGTTCCCTTTCTTTGTCTGCAAGAAGCCCTTCAAGTATGCTACGTCTATCCGGCAACAGATAAAGGCGGTGTATGGCAACAAGTGCATCGACTTTACCGCCGCTTGGATCCTTGCAGAGCGATACATCGACGCTCTCGGCGTGGTGCCGGGAGAATACCGGCGCTTTGTGAACATGCTGCAGAGCATGGTGATATGGATAAACGCATGGAACATGGGAGTCACGTGCGAGGACGGCGTACCTCCACCCGTCAACGCATACCTTGGCATCCTCCGCGAGTTCTTTGGGATTGACATGCGTGACCTGTTTACGCGGGATCCAAAGGACGAGAGCATTGCCATACCGGTTAGCGACAAGATGGGCTGCTGCTAGTGTGCGTGTGAACGTCCATATACACAAGGTTATTACTTTCTCCCTGCCAAAATATGCCCATGAGGTCTCGGCCAAAGTTTGACCCTGACAGGATCGCCTTTTATGTCTCCTGTGTAGACTATGACCGTGCGAGCCTGCTCGTCTACGGCCTCCTTGAAAACATGGCCCGGCTCGTCGGGGTAGATCCGCATCTGGAAACCGGGCCGGCCGAGGCCGCCTTTGGGTGGACCTTTTACACGCTTTCTGTCAACAAAGATGTCGCCAAGAGGTTCTCCGGCTTACCTGACAGCAGCATACTGCAGTGCAGGGGAACGTCACTGGAACAAAAGTTTGCGACGTGGCTGAACCGCCAGCTGAAGGCAAGGATGCAGGAGGGCGTGCAGGTGCGTCTTTTTTCCGAAGTAGAGTCGCCCCGATCTGGATTGTTTTAATAGTGGCAAGACCTGCTGCAAATACGTACATTCTCTCAATATGGACCCGCGAGTGATAAGCGCCATAATGTCCAAGATAGATGAGGCCATATCAAACGCTGAGGAAGTATACAAGATCCAGTCCAGCCTCGGATCTCTTGCAGGCGAGGGGAGCGGCTTTGCCTATGGCGTAGCCGTCGGCCGGATCTACAACTCTTTCCACTACCAGACCCGGCGCATCCTTGGGCGCAACGCGACGGATGCCGAGTTTTCCGAGTTCCTTTCTCTCCTGTCAAGCCGTGCGCCCGAAATCCGACGCGCGTTTTCAGATGACGAAAAGCAACCGTAATAGCTGCGCGCCCGCCCGTAAAAAATATGTTGCCAAGCTCCCCTCTCTGCAGCTTGCAGTCAAAATGAGCGTAGAAATCTTCTAAATCTTTTTAAGCTACCGTCTCCCCATCACACAAAGCTTGGCTGTAGATGTGCCGTCCTCGGGAGAAGACATGGTGCTGCTGACGCCGGACGAGATAAACAGGTTCATCCTGACCCTAAAGGTGCGCTATGGCAGCTGCGGTCCGGAAAAGCAACAACAACATCGGCTACAAAAGAAAAGGCCGGTCAAGGCCCTGCACGCGTAATGTTTACGTACCGACGAAAAGACATTGCTTTCAATCAAAAGTCGAGACAGGTAGTGACTTGTTATCGTCATTCATTGACGCGAATTTGCGTAGCTAGGTTATATGGTTCCAGACAACCCAAAGATTATAACCTCATGATGATAGAACTCGCAACATTGGATATCAAACTTGCCAACGCCCACATGAATTTGTCCGTGCCAGCCCTGGTGGAATTGACGCTCCAATCAAAGGAGGGAGTGCTCTCGTCGAGCGGCTCGCTCTCTGTCCGGACAGGCAAGTTCACGGGCCGGTCGCCGGACGACAAGTTCCTAGTAGACGACGGTGTCACGCACAGTGCCATTGACTGGGGCAAGGTCAATCGGCCGATATCTGAGGAGAACTTTGACAAGATATACCACAGGATGAAAAAGCACATCGAGGACAAGGAGCTGTTCGTCTTTGACGGCTACGTAGGAGCCGACCCGGATAACCGCCTCTCGATAAGGGTGATAAACAACCGCGCTTGGCATAACCTCTTTGCCCGGCAGATCTTCATCCGACCCAGTGCGAGCGAGCTGGCGAGCTTTCAGCCAGAGTTTACACTCATTTCCTGCGACGACTTCACAGCATTCCCTGCAAGCGAGGGGACTCGGACCGAGACCTTTATCATCGTCAATTTTTCGCGCAAAATAGTCCTTATCGGCTCGACCTCGTACGCAGGCGAGATCAAAAAGGCCATGTTCTCGATAATGAGCTTTTTGCTGCCAAGAAAAGGCGTGTTTCCGATGCACTGCTCTGCAAACGTGGGCAAAGCAGGCGACGTCGCCCTGTTCTTTGGGCTATCGGGGACCGGCAAGACCACCCTTTCTGCCGACCCGGAGCGTAGGCTCGTAGGCGACGACGAGCACGGCTGGTCGGACAGGGGCATCTTTAACTTTGAGGGCGGCTGCTACGCCAAGTGTATCAATCTGAACAAGGAGCACGAGCCCCAGATTTGGAACGCTATAAAGTTCGGCTCTCTCATGGAAAACGTCGTAATAACGGACAGCACAAGGGAGCCGGATTTTGCCGACAGCAGCCTGACGGAGAACACGCGCGTAGTCTACCCGCTTGACTTTATCGAAGGCGCGGTGATCCCTAGCGTAGCCGGCCACCCAAAGACAATCATATTTTTGACCGCAGACGCATTTGGAGTCATGCCTCCAATCGCAAAACTGACAAAGGAAGGGGCGATGTACCATTTCATGTCGGGTTACACCAGCAAGCTCGCAGGGACGGAGCGGGGGATAACAGAGCCAAAGGAGACGTTTTCGCAGTGCTTTGCCGGGCCGTTCATGCCGTTGCATGCCCAGCAGTACGCCAAGCTGCTCGGCAAAAAGATAGACGAGCACGGCACGCGAGTCTACCTGATAAACACAGGGTGGACCGGCGGGCCGTACGGCATCGGCAAGCGCATGAACCTCTCATACACGCGGGCTATGGTGACTGCCGCACTTTCCGGCGAGCTTGAAAAGTCGCCTGTAAGGCACCACGAAGTCTTTAACCTCGACATGCCGATGTCGTGCCCCGGGGTTCCTGCAGATGTCCTTGACCCAAAAAACACGTGGCACGACAAGGACAAGTACGATGCTGCGGCAAAGAGGCTCGCCGCGCTGTTTGCCAAGAACTTTGAAAAGTTTGGCAACGTGTCAAAAGAGATAACAAGCGCGGGTCCAAAGCCCTAAGCAGCAACTTTACGGTAGCAGCCGCTCGTAACACCTGTCCAGCATCTGACATACGTTTGTTGTGCTGTGCATGCGGGTCACATAGTCCGCGCCAGCGGCTGACAGCTGCTTTTGCCTTGCATGATCGCCTATCAGTGCCTCT
>DASZTR010000033.1:0-3546 GCA_035547955.1 Nitrososphaera sp.
ACGCCTCCGGGGTTCTTTGCAGCGTCTACCATA
The DNA here is from genome assembly GCA_035547955.1 of Nitrososphaera sp. Lineage (GTDB taxonomy): Archaea > Thermoproteota > Nitrososphaeria > Nitrososphaerales > Nitrososphaeraceae > Nitrososphaera. The sequence continues at coordinate 34 of DASZTR010000033.1, forward strand.
GCCTGGCCTGCCTCGTACTGCATATAGTTGACGCCAAGGACAGACATTTGTGACCTAGTGTCTATGGCTTTCTGGACCTCGTCTGGGAGGCTTACCGTCAGTCCAGATATCTTGTTGATTTCCACGCCGTACTGGCCAAAGTTTTCCGGCGAAGTAGCCAGGATTATCTGTTCGAGGTTCGTCAGGTTGGTCGCCAGGTCCGTCACCTTCATCCCCTGCGCCTTCATCTTGCCAAGGGCGTTGTAGACGAGGATGACGAGTTGTTCGCGCAGCCGGGACTCTATCTCTGCCGAGGTCTCTATTGCAAAAGTGCCCACGAACTGGTTGATGAAGTTCTCAGGGGAAGATACGCGCCAGCGGTACTCTCCAAAAACCCTCAGGTTTACCAAGCCAAATGCGGGATCGGTGAACTGGAAAGGCTGGCTGCTCCCAAACTTGCCGTCCATGAACCTTTTCTGGAGGTAGTAGACTTCGGCCTGTTGCTGCACGCCTGTGAAGAACTTCAATAGGCCGCCGACGATGGGTGCGTTAAAATCCGTAAGGGCATACCTGCCGGGCTGGTCAAAGTAGGTCAAGACTTTGCCTTCCCTGTAAAAGACCGCAATTTCGTCTTCCCTCACTACAATGTTATCGTTCAGCCTGATGAGACGTGGGACTCGCCACATCACATTGTCCTGCTTGAACTGGGAATCCCACTCTATGGTGGTAGACCCAAGTATGCTCCCTCCCGACCCTACTCCTCCTTGCGCGGGGTTCCCGCTTTGCTTTTTTCCAAACACCAACTAGCTTGCCATCACCATTATCTCTATCTCTATATGTCCTATCTTCATTACTTTTGCAGGATCTTCTCCACTGCCTCCATCCTTGCTGACCATCTCTGCCGGGTCTCTGCAATCATCGCCGTCAGCCTTGACGCAAGTGCCAGCACGTTGCCGGGAGCCGTAGGATCGTAGGTAAAGCCTGGCGGAACAGTCGCACCGAGCAGCTGGTTTGCAGAATCTACAAAGGCATAGTCGTATTCGTACAGCCTGTTCAAGACGTCCGGGGTTATGCTTATGCTTGGCGCCAGTCCTGAATATCCTTGCTGAGAATGCCGGATTTCGCCCGCTAGCTGCTGGAGCTGGGATATTGCTGCGCCTATCGCGGTAAGGTTGGCAAAATCTCCCCCTGCCACCATTTGCTTCCTCGTGCTCTCTAGACCTGCCTTGGCCTGATCCAGCCTGTCAGAAACCTGGTTTCGCAAAAGTTCGTCGGCGATCCGGATGTCTTCAGAGTTTCTGTAACCGCGGAGCCCTGGGACTAGCAATTGGAGCTTTTTCAGGGTGCCGCTATCCGTCTTGATGGCCTGCCTTATGTCCGGGTTTTCTGGAGAAGACAATCAATTCGCCGTGTTTTGGTGTGCTGCGATTCCCGACGTATCTTAAATATATTGTGTTACAATGGTATCTAGTATAACTTTTTTCACTCTCATATGTGCCTCTTTTGCCAGGTTTCGGCTATCCCCTTATGGATTGTGGTTGCCTATATGACACAGAATCTCAAGGAGCCGGAGAAAGTGGGGGAGAGAGGTAGATAACAAGAACAGAGAGAGAAAATATATCCACTACAATAGAAAATAACTGTTTTAACTCAAACCTGCGCATGATCAGCTTGCAATGAGCAGCAGTGATGATGATATTAACAACAGTAGTGGTGGTGGCTCTGGTCAAGAAGCAGTTGGTGGAGGAGGAGGCGTTTCTGACAAGGTACAGCAAATGTCGTCCCAATGGGCAGAAATAATCGGGCAACTCGTCGACCGGCTCACGGGCAAAGAGACCTCTATAACGTATGCGTTTGACGACCTTACTATCGATGTGCCGCGAGCGCAGGGGCCAAACGGCCAGAACTTGGGGAGCGCCAAGTGGACGATTAACGGCAGGGTGGTGATTACTGCCGAGGCCCACGAGGCGGCGACGGCAGAGGGAAGAGGAGAGATGGAAGACAGGCAGAGGTCGCTAGCCACTTCTTCGAGTGCGTGACACAACCAGCATATGTATTTATAAATGGAGAAAGGAGCGCAGGGAAAAAAGGGAGAGAGCCATGCTAGGCAAAAAAAAGCATTTGCACATCGACGAAAATGATGCGATAGCAGATTCGTTGAGCAAAATGCTAAAAACGGCAAAATCAGGCGCGGTCACGATTGACTTTGGGGGCGAACCTGCGGTAAAAGTGGCTGCCAATAACGGTACAATAGCCGTTGACCTTTTACAGCCTGCTATTTTCAGGATCCCAGAAGATGAAACAGGGTTGTTTGATAAACTAAAGACTGCCTCTGAGTTTGCTTCCAAACTCTCTGATAACGGCGTGACATTGTCAATCTTGAGAAGGGGCAAAGAAGTCATCAAACTGGGAAAAGACTCCAAGCCGACACTCTCCAAACTGATCACCAGGAGCGACGATATCCAGATGTCAAGCGTAACTGGGCTGGCCAGGCTGAAAGAGGATTTCAAAGAAGACTAGTGCGGCGTGTACACAACATGTGTATATGTGATATAATATTACTACGTTGCACAATCCTTCTTATCAAGAACAGACTAGATACATCTTGCTCAAGAAGAAAAAGCAGCATACGGACGATTATTCAACAAAATATGCCAATTTCTTATAGGAAAAAACAACATGGATGCTAAAGAATCTGCGGTCGCAAAATCTATTGGACCTCAAGAACGCAAAGATATGCTGCCGCAAGACAGTGCTCTGTATAGGGTCATTGCGTCAAAGAAAAAGTTTTCAAAACGGAAGGCAGACTACCATCACCGCACAGGCCGGCTTCGGCCATCTTCTCCGAGAGTAATGGAAAAGGGGAGAGATCCTCCCTACCATTATCAGGAAGATACTCATCATCACCATTATCTTCACAATCGTCGTCTGCATGCCATCTCTTGCATAAAATGCAAGTTCAACCTTGGCGACGAAGGCAAGTGCCATATTGTTAGTGGAGTGATTGACAATGAACACGGCATTTCAAAATTTTTCTCTCCAAAAGGCGTTGGAATGCTGCCGGGAGATGTTGTCTGGGAATTTGTAAAAAATACGCGAAACAAGCTGGCGTACAGAGAGGGGCACGTCATTCGCAATGGGGCCCCCGGCTTTCAATGCAAGGACTGCAAATATTATCTCTACTCGCGTAACTGTTTGTTGATAAAAGGCAAATTCAGGCCAGAAATGAGCTGCGGGTTTATTGTAAAGGCTGGCAATGGAACCGAGGTTTAGAAGAGATATATATGTGATATATATGGCGCATGCTCCTGCAGGATTTTCCGCTGATGAGCTAGTCTATATGCCCTCACCACCACCGCCACCAAGCATAAACTCTTACTTTTATCGCTGGCAAGAGACTCAGAGGAGGTTTCAGAGCGAGTCCATAAACGTTGAAGGGAGAGATGTTTCCCATTTGTACGTAGATACATATACGCAATCTCCTTTCAAAGCATCAGCCGTGCATAAACACACACTTGTATGTATGTATGCACG